>NZ_JBSFER010000018.1:0-1403 GCF_053594535.1 Streptomyces sp. NPDC001889 | reverse complement strand
TGATCTTCTGGGAGAGGTCGCCCTTGGCGACCGCCGTGGTCACCTGGGCGACATTGCGGACCTGGTCGGTGAGGTTGCCCGCCATGAAGTTCACCGAGTCGGTCAGCTCGCGCCAGACACCGCCGACCCCCGGGACCTCCGCCTGTCCGCCGAGCCGGCCCTCGCTGCCGACCTCGCGGGCGACCCGGGTGACCTCGTCCGCGAACGCGGAGAGCTGGTCGACCATGGTGTTGACGGTGCTCTTCAGCTCCAGGATCTCGCCGCGCGCGTCCACGTCGATCTTCTGGGAGAGATCCCCCCGGGCCACGGCGGTCGCCACCTGCGCGATGTCCCGGACCTGGGTGGTGAGGTTGCCCGCCATCGCGTTGACGGAGTCGGTGAGATCCGCCCAGGTGCCCGAGACCCCCGGAACCTCCGCCTGCCCGCCCAGCGTTCCCTCGGTGCCCACCTCGCGGGCCACCCGGGTCACCTCGGAGGTGAACAGGGACAACTGGTCGACCATGCCGTTGAAGACGGTGGCGATCTCGCCCAGCAGCCCGTCGGCCTCACCGGGCAGCCGGGTCCCGAAATCCCCGTCCCGCACGGCGGTCAGCCCGGCCAGCAACTGCCGCAGCTCCGGCTCACCGACCCCACCGGACCCGCCCGCCCCCTGCGACCCGTGCTCCGTGTACTGGGCTCTCGCGTTCACCATGCCCCACCTTCCCGATCCCCGGCCATACGGTTCGAACAGAGGACGACAGGACCTGCCGACACAACGGAGGAGCGGACCCGCACCGCCGCCCGCTCCCGCCGGAGATTACTACGCACCCTCGCGGCAAATACATCCAAGGATACCTCTGGACTACCCACTGGTACGGCCCAACCGGGCGCTCGCGCGACCGGCGTTCCGGTGCCGGAAAGGTAACGGGATGACAACGGCAGGGGGTGGGAGGGGCCTCGGCGGGCACAAGCACTCCGCACGGGTGTGGCGCCTGGGGAGGTCAGCCGCACCCGGCTCGTTCCCCGTGCCCGTCCGTACTGGAGGAGGACCCATGCTGAAGGCGCACCCGGCCGTGTTGCGGAACCTGCTCGACACCTACGAAACCCTGCGCGCGGAGGCCGCCGGACCGGTCGTCGCCCTGGGCGTGAGGCGGCAGTTGCTG
This sequence comes from Streptomyces sp. NPDC001889, assembly GCF_053594535.1. Lineage (NCBI taxonomy): Bacteria > Bacillati > Actinomycetota > Actinomycetes > Kitasatosporales > Streptomycetaceae > Streptomyces > Streptomyces sp. NPDC001889. The sequence goes on along the minus strand of NZ_JBSFER010000018.1, from coordinate 261 downwards.
GACACCGCGTACACCCTGTGCGTCACCACCGGCACCCGTGACATCGACGAGGCACTCACCGCCGCCCGCCGGGAGCTGGCGACCCAGCTCTCTCCCGCCTGAACGGGCCCCGCCGTACGCCGTGGTGAACGGCGGGCCCGCAGCGCCGGCAGCCGAGAGGCCCGGTTGCTGGTCACCGAGTTGAACGCGGTGTACGGACGGACCCCGGCGCTCTGGCAGCGCGACGGCGCCCCGGAGGGGTTCTCCTGGGTGGACGGGGAC
>NZ_JBSFER010000017.1:0-236238 GCF_053594535.1 Streptomyces sp. NPDC001889 | reverse complement strand
GGTCGGGGGGGGGGGGCCCGTTGCGCGGGGCTACCGCGCGCGGGCCCCCCGGGGGGGGGGGCCCGGGGGGGGGGGGGCGGGCGGGGGGCGCGCCGCCCCCGGGGCCGGCTCAGCGAGCGGCGGCGGGCTCCGGCCGGGCGGGCCGGCCGGGCGCCGCGCCCCCGGGCACCGCCAGGGAGCGGGCCAGGAACACCACCCCGAGCACCAGCACCAGCGGCACACACATCGCCAACCGGTACGACACGGCCGTACCGACCGCCCCCACCAGCGGCGGTCCCAGCAGAAAGCCCACGTAGTTGAAGAGGTTGACCCGTGCGACGGCGGTGTCGGGGGCTCCGGGCAGCGTCCGCGCGCCCACCGTGAAGACCTGCGGGATGATCACGGAGAGCCCGGCGCCGAGCACCCCGAACCCGAGCACCCCCGCCCACGGCCCCGGCGCCGCCGCGAGCACGGCGAAGCCGGCGGACGACACCACCGCGCCCGTCCGCACCACCGCGGCGGCTCCCCACCGCCGCACGGCCAGATCGCCGAAGCCCCGGCCCAGCAGGGTCGCCGCCATGTAGAGGGCGTACGGGACGGTGGCCAGCGCCTCGGAACCGCCCAGCGTGTCGCGGACGAACGTGGCGCTCCAGTTGGCCGCGGTGGAGTCGGCGACCACCGCGATCGTCAGGATCAGCCCGAGCGGCAGCAGCGGACGCCACGGCACCCGCCGGCCGCCGGCGGGACGCGTCCGCGCCGGGGCGGGGGCGGTGCTCCCACCGGGCCCGGGGGACAGCCGCCGCCCGGCGGCCACCGCCGCCGGCAGCAGCACCAGCACCGGGACCGTGTACACGGCCGCGAGCGGGAAGCCGCCGCGGGCACCCGCCCACGCCAGCGCCGCGCCCACGATCCCGCCGAGGCTGGACGCGCCGTGAAAGCGCAGCATGATGCTGCGGCCGTAGCGGCGCTCCAGCTCCACGCCCGTCATGCTCTGAACGGCCTCCAGCGCGCCCGCGAGCAGGCCGAAGACCGCGAGGCAGAGGACCAGTTGCCACAGGGACCGGCCCACGCCGACCCCGACCAGGGTCAGACAGATCACCGGCTGGACCACCCGGATCACGGTGGACGGCGGGAAGCGGCGCACCACCCGGGCGACGGCGAGCGTGCCGACGCCCGCGAGCACCGGGACGGCGGCGAGGAGGAGGGGGAGGTCGGCGCCGGTGAGGTGGTAGCGGTCGCGGATGGCGGGGATGCGGGTCACCAGCAGGGCGAAGACCACGCCGTGGACGAAGAAGACGAGCAGCAGTGCCGCGCGGGCCTGCCGGAGCCGGGCCGGGATCGCCATGGCGGGTCCCACCGCCCTTCGGTCGGGCCGCCCCGGGGGTGGGGTGGCGTCGGCGCGACGGTAGGGAGTGCGGCTGAAGCCCGGCTAGAGCCGCTGTGCGGGGGGCCGCCTGTTTTAGCCCCCCTTCAGCCCCCGCCCGCACCCTGCGACCACCCCACTCATGGGCCGGCCCCGGAACCCCCGCGCCTCAATCGCCGGCGGGGCTGAACCACCCAGCCTGTCTGGGGCGCCTCCCGGAGGCAGCTCTGGGGGAGTTTGAGGACGGACCCTGTGCCACAGGACCCCGCATGGTGCGGGCCTCGGTCGGGGGCCGGCCCCCGAACCCCCGCGCCTCAATCGCCGGCGGGGCTGGGTGGGTGCGCCTCAATCGCCGGCGGGGCTGGGGTGCGGCTCAACCGCCGGAGGGGCCGGGAAGATCAGCCCGTCCGGCGTTTGAGGACGGACCCCGCGCCACGGGTGACCCGAGCATTCCCAGCCTGTCTGGGGGTTCCTCCCGGAGGCAGCTCTGGGGGGGTTTGAGGACGGACCCTGTGTGACAGGACCCCGCATGGTGCGGGCCTCGGTCGGGGGCCGGCCCCCGAACCCCCGCGCCTCAATCGCCGGCGGGGCTGGGTTTGCTCAGGTCGCCGGAGGGGCTGGGGGGTGCGGCTCAAACGCCGGAGTGGCTGGGAAGATCAGCCCGTCCGGCGTTTGAGGACGGACCCCGCGCCACGGGTGACCCGAGCATTTCCAGCCTGTCTGGGGGTACCTCCCGGAGGCAGCTCCGGGGGAGTTTGAGGACGGACCCTGTGCCACAGGTGCTCGCATGCCGCGGGCCCCGGTCGGGGGCCGGTCCCCGAAGCCGCGCGCCCCCGGCGGGGCGACCCCCGTGCGGAAGGAAAGGTCACTGATGGGCACGACCGGTACGGACCCCCGGCGGTGGTGGATACTCACCACCCTTTCCCTCGCCCTCTTCTCCATCATCCTCAACAACGGCCTCCTCAACGTCGCCATCCCCGCGATGATGCGCGACCTCGACGCCGGAATCGGCGAGATTCAGTTCATCGTCGACAGCTACGCCCTCGCCCTCGCCGGCACCCTCCTCACCGCCGGGACCCTCGCCGACCGGTACGGCCACCGCCGCGCCACCCTCGCCGGGACGGCCGTCTTCGGCGCGGGCTCCCTCGTCGGCATGGCCGCCGACGGCACCGGGCAACTGATCGTGGCCCGGGCCCTGATGGGTCTCGGGGCCGCGTTCATCATGCCCGCCACCCTCGCCGTGCTGGTGCATGTCTTCCCGCCGGGAGAGCGCGCCCGCGCCATCGGGGTGTGGAGCGGCGCCTCCGCCCTCGGGGTCGCCGCGGGGCCCGTCATCGGCGGCACCCTGGTCGGGCACTTCTGGTGGGGGTCGATCTTCGCGGTCAATCTGCTGCCGGCCGCGGTCGTGCTGGCCGCCGGGGCGCTGCTGCTCCCCGAGTCGGCCGCGCGGGTGCCGCGCCGCCCCGACCCGGTGGGCGCGCTGCTGGGCACCGCCGCCATGGTGGGTCTCGTCCACGCCACGATCCAGGTCTCCGGGCACGGCTGGACCTCCGCCGGGCCGCTCACCGGGTTCTCCGTGGCGGCCGTCGCGGGCGCCGCCTTCGTGCGCTGGGAGCGTGTCCACCCCAGCCCCGTCGTCGACTTCGCCCTGCTGCGCAGGGCGCCCTTCATCGGCGCGAGCGTCAGCGTCCTGCTGCTGATGTTCGGCCTGGCCGGCACCCTCTTCGTCCTCACCCAGCGGCTCCAGTCCGCCCTCGGGTACGCGCCCCTGCGCGCCGGGCTCGCCGTGATGCCGGTCGCGTTCGCCGTGCTGCTGGGGACGGTGCTGTGCACCGCGCTGGTCCGCAGGGTGGGCCCGGGCGGCAGTGTCGCCACCGGGCTCGGCCTCGGTGCGGCGGGGATTCTCGTCGTCGCCCAGGCCGGCGGCGGCTACCCGCCGGTCCTCGCCGGACTGGTCCTGGCGGGCACCGGCTTCGGCCTGGCCATGGGTCCCACCACCGACGTGGTGATGTCCCTGGTGCCGCCGGAGCGCTCCGGCGCCACCGGCTCCCTCGACATGACCATGCAGGAGCTGGGCAACGCGCTGGGGGTCGCCGTCGTCGGCAGCCTCCTCGCGCACGGCTACGCGCGCGAGGCCGCCGCCGCGAACCTGCCCGACGCGGCCGGGAGCACCCTGGACGGCGCCCTGGGGCTGGCCGAACGCACCGGCGGCGCCGCGGGGGAGGCCCTCGCGGCGACCGCCCGCGCGGGCTTCGGCCACGCCGCCGCGACCGCCCTGACGCTGGGCGCCGCCGCCGTCGCGGCGGGCGCGGTGCTCGCCGCCCTCCTGCTGCCGGGCCGCCCGTCCCGCATTTCCCCGCCCGCCCCCGCGCGGGACCCGGCGCTCCGCGCCTCGGACCACCGCCAAGGGTGAGCCGCCCCTCCCCGGACGGGGGGAGGGGCGGCCCGTGTCGCGTGTGTGCCGCCGGCGTCAGTCCGGCGCGCCCACCAGATCCATCGGGGCGCGGTCCGGCAGCGCCGCGTACCGCCGCAGCACCGCCGAGAGCCGGTCCAGGAAGACGGCCTCCTGGTCCCGGATGAAGAAGTGGCCCCCGGGCAGTACCACCGTCTCGCTCTCCCGGGTGGAGTAGGCGCCCCACGCCCGTATCTCCGGGACCGTCACCAGCCGGTCGTCCACCCCGGCGAAGGTGTGCACCGGCACCGGCACCGGCGTCCGGTCGACCCCGCCCGAGCCCGCGCAGAGCAGCAGATCCCCCCGCACCACCGGCAGCAGCGCCGCCAGCCACTCGGGGCGGTCCAGCAGCACCCGGGGCAGCCCGCCCAGCGCCGAGAGCCCCCGCACCAGCTCACGGTCGTCCGGCAGCGCGCTCCCGGTGATCGACGGGGACGGCAGATGCGGCGCCCGGTGCGCGCTCAGCAGCAGGGCGAGCGGCAGCACGGCGCCCCGGGCCCGCCTCCGCTGGGTGAGGGCGAAGGCGATCAGCGCCCCCATGCTGTGTCCGAACAGCACATGCGGCGCGTCGAGTTCCCGCCCGATCTCCTCGTCCAGATCCGCCACCAGGGACGGCAGATCGGTGAAGCGCGGCTCGGCCATCCGCCCCTCCCGGCCCGGGAGCTGCACCGGCAGCACCTCCACCGGGACACCGAGCCGACGCTCCCAGCCGGCGTACGAGGACGCCCCTCCGCCCGCGTAGGGGAAGCAGAACACCCGGAGCCGTCCTTCTCCGGCCCGGCCACCGCGCCTCAGATATCGCGTCATTCTCCCCGGCTCTCCTCTCGGTACCCGATGTCCACCGGGGGGAGGGGCCCGTGCGGCCGAGGCACGCCGGGCCCGCCCGGTGGTCGTGCCGCCGCGCCCGGGCCGGGGAACCGGCCCTCCGGCGGCGGAACCCGGCACCGGGGGCAATCGGCCGGCACGCCCCCAGAGTCGGCAGCACCGCTTAAGAGCCGCCTGGGCCGTCTCTTTCGGATCTCGCCGGGCTCGCGCGCCCCGGTGCCGCGCCCCGCCGCGCTGCCGTCCGTCGCCGGTGCTCCGCGCGGTCCCCGTCCTCCGTCCCGCGCGCCCCGGCACCGGACCCCGCTCACCGATCCGGCCCGATCCGGGGGAAACCCCTCAGGCCGACGCGCCGAGCAGCCGCCCCGTCCCGCGCGCGGTGGCCGCCGACGGGGAGGTCTGCTCCGGCGGCTCCAGCCCCGGATCGGCGCCCAGGATGGACTGCTGGAGCCGCTGGAGCCGGGACGAGGGCTCCAGCGCCAGCTCGCGGATGAGCGACCGGCGCAGCCGCTGATAGGCGCTGAGCGCGTGCGAGGGCCGGCCGCACCGGTACAGCGCCAGCATCAACTGCGCGTGCACGGTCTCGTGCAACGGGTGCTGGGCGGCCAGCGCCGTCAGCTCACCGAGCAGCGCCGCGTGCCGCCCCAGCCGCAGATCCGCCTCGATCCGGCCGTCGAGCGCGCTCAGCCGGGTCTCCTCCAGCCGCAGCGCCTCCACCTCCAGGGCCCGCCCGATCTGCACATCCGCCAGCGCGGGCCCCCGCCACAGCGCCAGCGCCCGGTGCAGCAGCCCCGCCGCCTCCAGCGCCGAGCCCTCCCGCAGCGCCGTCTGCCCGGCCCCGCACAGCCGGTGGAACTCCGTCGCGTCCACGGCCGCCGCCACATCCAGCGCGTAACCGCCGTACCGGGTGCAGAGAATGTCCTTGGGGCCGCGGACCCCGGCCGGGTCCATCGCCTCCCCCAGCATCCGGCGCAAATGCCGGACATAGGTCTGCAGCGTCGCGGGCGCCGTGCGCGGCGGAGCGTCCCCCCACAACTCGTCCAGCAGGGCGGAGACGGTCACCACCCTGCCCGGGTGCAGCGCCAGCAGCGCGAGCACCTGGCGGGGCTTGGCCGCGCTCGGCACCACCGACGTGCGCCCGAGCTGAGCGACGAGCGGTCCCAGGACCCGGATCTCCATCTGGTTCTCCCTCCAGCCACAGCCGCCCGGCTTCCTCTCCGGGGAGTTCCACGATGGCAGCCGGGACGCCCCCGCCCCAGTGACCCGATCACCGGCCGCACATGAATCCACGACGGTGCGGCCCATGAGGAACTCATGCGGGAGGCATGAAGCGAACACTGTCCCCGGGCCCCGCCGCGCCCGCAGAATTTCTTCCCCCGGCACCTGAACCGTTGCTCCCGTCCCACCCCAGAGCGCATGCGGAGGACAACGTGAACGAGACCATCCTTGTCGCCCCCGAGAATCCGATCGTGGCCGAAGCGGCCGGCGCACCCGGCACCACCACCGCCGGACCGAGCCTGCCGCACGACCGGGAGTGGCTCGTCGAACTGATCGCCCGCACCTGGCTGGAGCCGGCGCTCGCCGCCCGCTACCGGGCCGACGCCCGGGCCGTGCTCGACGAGTTCGGGGTCACCCTGGACGTGGGCGAGCCGGCCCCCGCCCTGCCGGAATCCCCCGTGTGCGAGCTGTCCATCGAGGAGCTGACCCGGCCGACGACCGCCCATGCGGGCGCCTGCCTGACCTGGGAAGTGAGCGCCGCGCAGACCGCCGCCGAGAACCGGGCCGTCCGGCGATGACGGCCCTCCACGGAGAGCGTTCCGTGCGCCCGGCGGAGACCGCGCGCGGGCGGCGCGTGGGGTTCCGCAGCCATCTGCGAGCCGAGGTCGTCGCCGGTGACGCCGCCTATCTGCTCTCCGACCGGGGAGTCACCGCGCTCCAGGGCGACCGGATAGAGGCCCTCGTACCCCTGCTCGACGGCACCCGCGACCTGGCGTCCGTCCTGCGGGAGGCGGCCCGCACCATCCCCGCCGAACAGGCCGGGCGGCTCATCGGACGGCTCGCCCAGGCCGGGCTCGTGGGGTACGCGGCAACCGGCCAGGACACGGCGGCCGACGCGGTGCGGGGCCCCGCGCGCGCCTACTGGGAACTGGCCGGGCTCGACGGCACCGACACCCTCCAGCGGCTCGCCGCCGCCCGCGTCCAGGTGCTGACGGCCGGCTCCGCCGCCCCCGACCGCGTACTGGAGGCCTGCGCCGCCGCCGGCCTCGCGGCGACCGCCCGGACCACCGGCAGGGCCGCCGGAGCGGCGGGCTCCGCGCATCTGTCCATCGTCGTCTGCGACGACTACCTCAACCCCGACCTGCGCGAACTCGACGCCCTGCACCAGGTCACCGGCCGCCCCTGGCTGCTGGCGCGACCCGGCGGCTCCACCACCTGGATCGGCCCCGTCTTCACCCCCGCGTCCGGCGCCTGCTGGTCCTGCCTGGCCCACCGGCTGCGCGGCCACCGGCTCACCGAGGCCCCCGTCCGGCGCGCGCTCGGACTGACGGGGCCGGTGCCCCGCCCCGCCGCCCGCGTCCCCGCCTCCAGCAGCGCCGCCGCCGAACTGACCGTCCTGGAGGCCGCGAAGTGGCTGGCGGGCTACCGCTACCCGGGCCAGTCCCGCGTACTCACCCTGGAGACCCTCTCCCTGACCGCCCGCCACCACGAACTGCGCCGCCGCCCCCAGTGCCCCGACTGCGGCGACCCCGGCCTGGTCGCCGAACGGACCCGGCGCCCGGTGGTCCTCGTCTCCCGGCCGAAGGCGCCCCACTCCGGCGGCGGCCACCGCTCCCGCACCGTGCAGGAGGTCCACGACCGCTACCGCCACCTGGTCGGCCCGGTCACCGGGGTCGTCGACGCCATCCGCCGCGACCCCCGGGCCCCCGCCGCCCTCCACTGCTGGCTCGCCGGCCGCAACCCCGCCGTCGGCGGCAACGACCTCGCCCAGTTGCGCGCCGGGCTCCGCCAGGTCAGCGGAGGCAAGGGCACCACCCCGCTGGAGGCCGAGACGAGCGCCCTGTGCGAAGCCCTGGAGCGGTACAGCGGCACCCTCCAGGGCGACGAACCACGGGTACGGGACAGTCTGCGCGGCCTCGGCGACACGGCCCTCTCCCCGGACGCCTGCCAGCTCTTCGCCCCCCGGCAGTTCCGCGAGCGCGACCGGTGGAACGCGCTGCACAGCTCCTGCCAGTACGTGCCCGAGCCCTTCGACGACCGCGCCCCGGTGGACTGGACCCCCGTCTGGTCGCTCACCGAACAGCGCGGCCGGCTGCTGCCCACCGGAATGCTGTACTTCGCCGGGCCGCCGGACGAGACGGTCCCACCGGTCGCCGGGCGCCGCTCCCTGCGCGCCGACTCCAACGGCAACGCCGCCGGCAGCAGTCTGGAGGACGCGATCCTCCAGGGCTTCTTCGAACTGGTCGAGCGGGACGCGGTGGCCCTGTGGTGGTACAACCGCACCCGCCAGCCCGCCGCACGGCTCGACGGCGCGGGCGGCGGCTTCGGCGACGGCTGGACCGAGGAGCTGATCGGTGTCTACCGGGACCTGCACCGCGAGGTGTGGGCCCTGGACCTCACCTCCGACCTCGGGGTCCCGGTCTTCGCCGCGCTCTCCCGGCGCACCGACAAACCCTCCGAGGACATCATGTTCGGCTTCGGCGCCCACTTCGACCCCGTCGTCGCGATGCGCCGGGCCCTCACCGAGATGAACCAGCTCCTGCCCGCCGTCGTCGACGCCCGCGCCGACGGCACCGGCTACGGCTCAGGAGCCCCCGAACCGCTCGGCTGGTGGTGGGGCGCGACCGTGCGGAACCAGCCCTATCTGCTGCCCGATCCCACCCTGCGGGCCGCCGGACCCGCGGACTTCGGCTACCGGTACCGCGCCGATCTGCGCGAGGACACCGAGGCGGCCGTCGCGCTGCTGCGCGAGCGCGGCATGGAACTGCTCGTCCTCGACCAGACCAGGCCCGATCTGGACATCCCGGTGGTGAAGGTGGTCGTCCCCGGTCTGCGCCACTTCTGGGCCCGCTACGGACCCGGGCGGCTCTTCGACGTACCGGTGCGCCTGGGCCGGCTGGCCGCGCCCACCCCGTACGACGCTCTCAACCCCATCCCCCTGTTCGTCTGAGTCCCCGTGGGCCGCCACCCACGGGTACTTCCCGTGTCCCGTTCAGGAGTTCCCATGCCAGTGGAGAGGTCGTACGACGCCCTTCCGACCGTACGCCGCGGACGGCGCAGCCTCTCGCTGTGGGCGCTCAGAGAAGACGTACTGGTGGAGACGGGCTGCGCGAGCGGCTCCGTCGTGCTCTCCGGACGGTGGGGAGAGGTACGGCTGCGCCACGCGCGGCCGTCGGTCCGCGAGGCGCTGCGCCGGATGAGCCTCGGGCCCATCTCGCTGGCGAATGTCGTCGCGGACACCGTCCCCCCGTCCGGTGAGGACGGCCCGGAGACGCCGGGGCGGCCCATCGCGGGCTCGCTCGCCGAGATCCTGATGGTTCTTCAACGGCTCCAGCACCTGGTGGTGCGGTCACTGAGCCTGGACAGCCCCGACCATCTGCTGCTCTCCGTGGTCCCGATCTCCCCGTCGGCGCGCTTCGGCCCCCTGGCGGTCGGGGCGAGCCATCCGATCCGCCTCTCCCAGTTCGCGTTTCTGCGCAGTGAGGGCCAGGGGTTCGTGCTGGAGTCGCCGAACTCGCTGCACCGGGTGGTGGTGCACCGGCCGGAGGCGGCCTGGGTGATCGGCATGCTCGGCCGGCCGGTCACCGGCTCCGAGGTGGCCGCCGCCGTGCCGCTGCCCGTCGACGCCACCATGGAGATCATCGCCCATCTGCTGGCCACCGGCATGGCGGTGCCCGCCGAACCGTCCGCACCCCCCGATGCGGGCGCCGGGTCCGCCGGGTCCGAACGGGCCGGCGGTGGCGGACCCGGCGATCCCGCCCCGGCCGTCCCGGGCTTCGCCGAGGACCGCGATCCCGCCCTGGCCTCGTGGTCCGCGGTCGATCTGCTCTTCCACACCCGCTCCACCCTGGGCCGCCACGATGCCGACTTCGGCGCCACCTATCCGCTCGCGGACCGGATGGCGCCGGCGCCGGCCGTCAAACCCCTGCCGGAGGGTCCGCGCATCCCGCTCGCGCGGCCCTCGCTGTCGGACGTGGCCGCCGGGGACCCCCCGCTGACGACCGTGGTCGAGGAGCGCCGCAGTGTCCGCGCCTACGGCTCCGGCCGGCTCGACGCGGCGGCGCTGGGCGAGTTCCTCTACCGGGCGCTGCGGGTCCGCTCGACGCACGAGTACCCGCGCGGCAGCCAGGAGGGCCCCTTCACCGACCGGCCCTATCCCAGCGGTGGCCGCGCCTGCGAGCTGGAGTTCTACCTCGCGGTCCGGGACTGCGCGGGGGTGCCGCCGGGCATGCACTACTACGCCCCGCTGGAGCACTGCCTGGTCCAGGTCGGCACCCCGGACCGGGGATCGGGCATGTCCGAACTGTTCGACGAGGCCCGGATCACCGCCGGGCTGACGGACCCCCCGGCCGTGGTCATCACCATCACCTCGCGCATCCACCGGCTCACCTGGAAGTACAGCGGGCTGGCGTACGCGCTGACGCTCAAGCACGTCGGCGCGGTGACCCAGAACCTCTATCTGATCGGCACCGCGATGGGACTCGCGCCCTGCGCGCTGGGCAGCGGGGACATCGAACTGGCCGCCCGTGCCACCGGCCAGGACTGGCGGATCGAGCCGAGCGTCGGCGGCTTTGTCCTCGGTACACTCCCGGATGGAGAGGAACGTTCCGTCTCTCCGGCTCATGAACTTCAGAGGTCTCATCCACATTCGGGCACCGGGGCTCACCGTCTCTCCCTAGACTGATCTCCCTTGGTGCCGCCGGCGGGGGATTCCATGAAGGAAGGCACGACGCACTCGGGCAGATTCCGGATTCTCCGCATACGGGAGGCCGAACACGGAACCGGCGGCAGGCCCGCGCTGTCGGCCGCGCTGCGCACCCTGGGGACGGACGCGCCCCCGCCCCAGCTCGCCATGACCATCCTGCTGCTGGTCGAGTGCGGGTTTCTCGTCGTGGGCTTTCTCAACATCGTGGAGGCGCACCCGCAGACGCTGACCCTCATCGCGTCCGCGCTCGGCTTCGCCGCCATCTTCCTTCTTCAATTGGTCCACTCCACCTATCGGTTACGGGGTCTGCGCGCCCGCTGGGGCCGGTGGACCCTCGCCCTCCAGGCGCTGCTGACCTATCTGCCCCTCTTCGCCCTCGGGTTCGGCTGGGGCGGGATGGCGGGCTTCCTCGGCGCCTCCGTGCTGCTGGTGCTCCGGCCCCCGGTGGCCTGGCCGCTCTTCGCCCTGGTGGGCCTGGTGGGGTGGATGACCGGACCGCTGCTCGGCTCGTCGGGGTTCGTCGGGGCGGCGTACTTCGGTGTGGCCACCATCCTCACCGGGCTGACCGTCTTCGGGCTCACCCGCCTCGCCGAGCTGGTGGTCGAGGTCCAGGAGGCCCAGCACGCCCTGGCCCGGCTCGCCGTGAGCCAGGAGCGGCTGCGGTTCGCCCGGGATCTGCACGATCTGCTGGGCTACAGCCTCTCGGCGATCACTCTCAAGAGCGAGCTGGCCCGCCGGCTGGTGCACTGCGAGGCGGACCGCGCGCTGGAGGAGCTGGAGAACATTCTGGAGATATCCCGGCAGGCGCTCTCCGACGTCCGCACGGTCGCCCGGGGTTACCGCGACATGTCGCTGGCCACCGAGGCGGTCTCGGCCCAGGCGGTGCTGGAGGCCGGGGGCATCCAGGCCACCGTGGAGATCCGGGGGAAGCTGCCCGAGGGGGAGACGAACACCATCATGGCCACCGTGCTCCGGGAGGCGGTCACCAATCTGCTGCGGCACAGCAAGGCGGAGCACTGCCGGATCGAGAGCTGGACCACCAGGGCCGGGGAGCTGGTGCTGGTCATCGCCAACGACGGGGTGGACACCGGCCGGGAGCGGGCGGCCGGACCCGAGGGGCCGGCCGAGCCCCGGACACAGGACGGCAGCGGGCTCCAGAACCTGCGGTTCCGGCTCGCGGCGGTCGGCGGCCGGCTCAGCTCCGGAATCGACGGGCAGGGGTGGTTCGTGCTGACGGCACAGGCCCCGCTGCGGCTGGCCGGCTGACCGGCTGGTCGGTCAGTGCCGGGACGGTGTGCGGGCCTGCGGTTCCGGCGTCACATCAGCCAGCCGCTCTCCCGCGCCACCCGGATCGCGTCCACCCGGTTGCGGGCGTTGAGCTTGGTGACGATCGTCGTCAGATAGTTGCGCACGGTGCCCACCGAGAGGAACAGCCGTACCGCGATCTCCGCCGCTTCCGCCCCGTCGGCCGCCATCCGGAGCACCTCGACCTCGCGCGGGGTCAGGGGGTTCTCGCCGTTGTCGAAGGCGGCCAGGGCCAGTTGGGGATCGATCACCCGGTTGCCGGCCGACACCTCCCGCACCGCGTGGGCCAGCCGGGCCGGCGGCGCCTCCTTGAGCAGGAAGCCGCCGACCCGGGCGGCGAGTGCCTTGCGGAGTGTCCCGGGCCGGCCGAGGCTGGTGAGGATGAGCGTCCGGCACCAGGGGGCCTGTTCGGCGAGGAGCGCCGCGGCGCTCAGTCCGTCCAGGCCGGGCAGATCGACATCGATGATCGCGATATCGGGCCGGAACTCCAGGACCGTGCTGACGATGGTGTCGCCCCGCTCGACCTCCGCGACCACCCGTAAGTCGTCCTCCAGGGCCAGCAGTGCCACAAGCGCCCCGCGAACCATGTGCATGTCCTCGGCGAGCAGGATGCGAATCAATGCGGTCCCCCGTCGGGCTCGGTCGATCGGCCGACACCTTTTGGGCGGAAATGCTACTGGATGGAACGTTTGTTCGGGGATTCTGTGAAGGTTCTTCTCACGCTCAACTCCATTGTGCCACCTCCAGCCTGAGCGCCGTGGTCGTCCTTCCCTCCTGGAGCGCCTCGACCGCGACCGGAACGGTGAAGGTGCGCAGGCGCTCGTCCCAGCGGAACCCCTCCACCGTCGCCCGGAGCCGGGTGATCCGGTCCAGCTCCGTGTAGTCGGAGAAGCTGGTGGTGATGGAGGCCACCGCCAGGGTGCGCGGGTCCAGGCCCTGGAGCCGGGAGACCGACGCGACGGCCAACTGACGGGCCGCCTCCATCTGGAGATGCCCCGGCACATGGTCCAGCGGATGGTCGAACACATGCGGATGGGTGGTGTCCACCACCAACTGCGCCGAAAAGCGGCCCGATTCGGTCTCCGCCACCGGATCGGTGATGAAGACATTCCGGGTGTCCCGCCGCCCCACGGCGGACGGTTCGGCCGCCGTGAACCGGGGCAGCAGGAACCCCGGGTGGTCGGGCACCTGCCGCCGGCCGCGCAGCACCCGGTAGGCGGCCCTGGAGAGGATCAGCAGCCCGCCCTCGCCGATGAGCGCGGGCCGTCCGTCGACCACGATCTCCCCGGTGAAGCCGAACCCCTGGAGCCGCCCCGCCCTGTTCCGCTTCGGCCGGGCGTCCAGCGCGATCGTCAGATCGGCCGGCCTCGGCCCGATCCGCAGGGCCTCGAACCCGGTGGTGTGCAGATGGAGGTCCCGGAAGATGAAGGCCGAACCCAGCGGCACCTCCAGATGGCGGTGGGCGGCCAGCACCCCGGCCTGCCGCACCACTTCGACCAGCAGGGTGAAGTCGTAGAGCGGCGAGTCCTCGCCGATCAGATGGCCCCGGGGAAGCTGCGCGGCGACGGCGAACCGGTCCTCTCCGGTCCGGACCGAGTCGGTGACGAAGACCTCCGCCACCGAGGTCCGGTGGACCAGGGCCCGCGGCACGGTCGCCTCATAGCTCAGCGCGGCCTTCCCGCTCTGTTCCCCCGGCCGCTCCTTCGGGGGCGCCGTGGTGGCCGGGACCTTCCGGGGTGCCGGTGCCGGCGTCGGCACGGGCGGGGATACGGACATGGTGAGGGTTCCCTTCGAGACAGGAGAGGGTCAGGGACGGACGGCCGGCGCGGGCGACAGCAGCGCCGGCCCCGAGGGCAGCCGGCCGAGCAGCGTGTCCAGACCGTCCGGGCCGCACCGGGCCCCGACGACACCGTCGGGACGGATGTACGCGAACCAGGGGCCGTCGCCGCCGCCCAGCGCCCCGCTCCGGTCGCGGACGATGTCGTATCCGGCGTCGAAGGCCGTCCCGGGCTCGGTGACCGAGCCCGCCGGCTGTGCCCACACCACCCGTACGGCGTCGTCCGCCCCGCGTCCGCGCAGCTCCGAGCAGATCCGCGCGGCCCGCTCGCCGGCCGCCGCGCCGCCGAAGGCGAGCAGGGTGTGCCGCCCCTCGGAGAGCCGCGCGTGGAGCGAGAGCGCGGTCCCGCCGTGCACCGGCATCAGCGCGGCATCGGGCGCCCGGCGCCCCGCCCGCAGCGCGCGCGGCGCCGCCCCCGCGCCCTCGGTGTCGCCCACGGCCGGGCTCCCGGAGTGGTCCAGATCCAGCTGGGCGAGGAGCGGCAGCACCCTGGACTCCAGCAGACCGCCGGCGGAGAGCGCCCGCACGGCGGTGTCCCGCAGCAGCCGGGCCAGGGGGTTGCGCAGCAGCCACAGCCGGGTCTGCCGGTCCCCGCCGCGGACCGCGCGCACCGAGGGCGGGCGGCGCTCCGCCTCATAGCTGTCGAGCAGCGCCGGATCGGCGCCGCGCACCGCGGCGGCGAGCTTCCAGCCGAGGTCGTACCCGTCCTGGACACCGGTGTTGAGTCCCTGGCCGCCCGCCGTGGTGTGCGTGTGCGCCGCGTCGCCCGCCAGCAGCACGGGACCCGAGCGGAACCTCGGGGCGACCCTGGCGTGCACCCGGAAGCGGCTGGACCACCCGATGCCGTGCAGCCGCAGCCCGCCGGGACCGCGCTCGTCGAGCAGCCGCTGGAGGAGTCCGGCCGGCGGCGGGCCGGTCCGCCCGTCCGGCTCGGTGTCGAAGAAGACCCGGTGGCCGCCCGGCCGCGGCACGATCACCAGCACCCCGCCGGGCGCGATGTGGTGCTCCACCTCCGCCCCGGGCGCGGCGCCCAGAAGGACGCCGTCCGCGATCAGAAACGTACGGTCGAAGGTGTGGCCCGCGAAGGGGATGCCGACCCGGTCGCGCAGCAGGCTGCGGGCGCCGTCCGCGGCGACGAGCCAGGGCACCGTCACGCTCTCCGTGCCGGCCGCCGACCGCAGCACCACGACCGCCCGCGCGCCGGGGTCCCGGGAGCCGCCCCGGGGAACCGTCACCGAGACGGCCTCGGTCTCCCACTCCACGGCGCCGCCCAGCTCCTCCAGCCGTTGGCGCAGCGCCCGTTCGGTGACGGGCTGCGGCACGCTCAGCGGCCCCGGGAAGGCGGTGCCCGTCAGCCCGCCGAAGCGGACCGCGCCGATCCGGCGGCCCTTCGACCAGTACGAGGCACCGTCCAGCGGCAGCGCGTCCGCCGCGATCCGCCCGGCCGCCCCGACCCGCTCCAGGCACTCCAGCGCCCCGCTCCAGAGCACCAGCCCCCTGGGCGCGCCGCCGGGCCCCGGGCGGCGGTCCACCACCCGGCAGGGCACCCCGAGGCCCCACAGGGCACAGGCGGCGGTCAGCCCGGTGGGTCCGGCGCCGACGACGAGCACGGGCGCGGGCACGGTCATCGCCCCCCACCCCCCACCGGTGCGGCGCGACGCCCCAACTCGGCCGTGATCGCGCCGATGGCGGCCCCGGTACCGGTGAACAGGACCGCGCGCATACCCGCCCGCGCCGCCGCCGCGCAGTTCTCCCCGGTGTCGTCGACGAACAGACACCGGGCCGCTTCCACCCCGAGCCGCTCCAGCAGGATGCCGTAGATCGCCGGGTCCGGCTTGCGCACACCCTCGCGGTGCGAGTCCACCACCACGTCGAACAACTCGTCCACCGGCAGCCCGGCCCGCCACAGCGGCTCCCACTCACGGACGTTGTTGGTGAGCAGCGCCAGCCGGTACCCGTCGCGGCGCAGCCCGCGCAGAAACGCCAGGAACGGCTCGTTGGCGGCGCGCCCCCGGAACCACAGCTCGCCGAAGCCCGCCCCGCCGTCCAGGACCCGGCCCGCGCCCTCCGGCAGTTCGGCCAGGACCCGGCCGGTCATCTCCCGCTCACCGATCGCGCCGGTCTCCAGCGCGGCCATGGGGCTCTCCCCGTACCGCGCGGTCGCCGCCGCGAACGCCCGGGCGAGGTCGTCGACCCCGATCCCGGCCAGCTCGGCGAAGGCCGCGAAGGTCTCGGCGAGCGGGTTGGTCAGCACCCCTCCGTAGTCGACGACGACCGTGTCGACGGTCATGGTGTCTCCTTCCCGTCCCGGGGCCGCTCGTGTGGGCGCCGCGCGCGGCGCCGTCTGCTGCATGGCTGTCAACGGACCTCTCCCCCTCGGTCGGGCTCGCGCCGGCCTGCTCCGGCGTCCGCCGTGACGCGCTGCCACGGACGCTAGGGACGCCCCCTTGCGCACCGCCAAAGCACCAGGCCGGACCCGGTGCGCGGAGGGCGGGGAACGGCGGCGGCGCGGGGGTGTGAGCGGGGGCGGCGAAGGGTGCGGGCGGGCCGCGCCGGCCCGCCCGCACCCTTCCCTCCGCGCCCCGGCGCTCAGCCGGTGCCCGTCCCCGCCGTCACCCGCGCCCGGCCCCCGGCTCCGTCCGGGTCCGGGCACGGGGCCGCGTCCGGGCCGGCGGGTTCCGGCACGGGCCGCGCCGGGCCGCCCTCCCCGACGCCGAACCGGGCGTGCAGCCGGCGCAGCGGCCCCGGCGCCCACCACGTCGCCCGGCCGGTCAGCGACAGCACCGCGGGCACCAGCAGCGTGCGGATCACCATGGCGTCCATGAGGATGGCCAGCGCCACCCCGAGGCCCAGCATCTTGGTGTTGGTGATCCGGGAGCTGCCGATGGCGACCATCACGACCGCGAGGACGAGCGCGGAGGCGGTGATCACCCCGCCCGTCCCGCGGATTCCCGCGACCACGGCGGCCCGGTGATCACCCAGCCGCTCCCGCTCCTCCTTGATCCGGGAGAGCAGGAACACCCCGTAGTCCATGGAGAGACCGAAGGCCAGGCAGAACATCAGCACCGGCAGCGCGGTCTCGATGCTCCCCGTCGGGGTGAAGCCCAGCGGCCCGGAGAGATTCCCGTCCTGGAAGACCCACACCACCGCGCCCAGCATCGCCGTCAGGCTGAGCGTGTTGAGCAGCACGGCCTGCACCGGCATCAGCACACTCCCGGTGAGCAGGAAGACCAGCACCAGCGTGGCGAGCACCATCACGCCGATCGCCCAGGGCAGCCCCCGCCCGATGGCGGACTGACTGTCGATCAGCGCCGCCGCCGTCCCCGAGACATGGGCGGGGAAACCCGTCCCGACTTCCCGCACCTCCCGCACCAGCTCCTTGCCCTCCTCCGACACGGCCTCCACACCGGGCACCACGGTGAGATACGAGATCTCGCCGGAGGTCCGGGTCTCCCGCACCGGTCCGGCCGGCGCGCCGCCGGCCCAGCGGCCCGCCGGGCCGTCCACCCGCACCACTCCCGGCAGCTCGGACAGCCGGCGGGCGTACGCACTCAGCTCGGCCGCGCCGGCCCGCTCGGCGACCACCTCGATCACCCCGGTGGGGCTGCCGTCGAAGTCCTCCCCGATCCGCTCCTGGACCACCCGGGACTGAGCCGAAGGCGGGAGCTGCCGGTAGTCGGCGGTCCCGAAGTCGACGCCGAGGAACGGCGCCCCGAGCAGCAGCAGCACGGCCAGGGTGCCGGTCGCCACCAGCGGGGCGCGGCGCATCACCCAGCGCGCCGCCGCGGCCCACCCGGCGCCCGGCTCCTTCGGCGCGCGCGAGCGGCGCCGGACCAGCCTCCTGATGTCCAGGGAGTCGATCCGCCGTCCCAGCACGGCGAGCAGCGCGGGCAGCACCACCAGCGCGGCGACCGCGGCGAGCACCACCACACTGATCCCGGCGTAGGCCAGCGAGCGCAGGAAGTAGAGCGGGAAGACCAGCATCGCGGCGAGCGAGACGGCGACCGTCGCCGCCGAGAACAGCACGGTCCGCCCGGCCGTGCCCAGTGTGACCGCGAGGGCGTCGGCCGTGTCCCGGCCGCCGGAGCGCTCCTCCCGGTAGCGGCGCACGATCAGCAGCGCGTAGTCGATGGCCAGCCCCAGGCCGAGCGCCGTCGTCAGATTGCTCGCGAACACCGACACATCGGTGAACGAGGTGATGACCCGCAGCACCGCGTTGGTGCCGAGGATCGCGATGATCCCGATGGCCACCGGCAGCAGCGCGGCGACGGCGCTCCCGAACACCACCATCAGAATGATCAGGGTGATCGGCAGCGCGATCAGCTCGGCCCGCAGCAGATCCTCGCCGATGAAGGCCTGCTGCTCCCGCTGGACGGCGACACTCCCGCCGATTTCGATGTCGAGCCGGCCCTGCGCGCCGCCGAAGCGCGGGGCGATCCGTTCTCCGAGAGCGCGCTCGGCGGCCAGTTCGCCGCCGTTGATCCTGGCCACGATCAGCGCCCGGCGCCCGTCGTCGGAGCGCAGCGCCGGGGCGCCGCTGTCCCAGTAGGAGGTGACACCGCCGACCTCGGGCAGAGCGGCCAGCCGGGCCGCCAGCTCCCGGCCGTCCCGTGCCGCGGCGGGGTCGTCGACACCGGCTCCGGTAGCACCGGAATCGGCCAGCAGCACGAGGTTGGGGCGGGCGCCGGGGAACTCCCGCTCCAGGACGCCGGCCGCGAACGAGGACTCGGACGCGGGGTCCACCACCCCGCCACTGCCCCCGCTGCGCAGCCGGTCGGCGACTCCGCCGCCGAGGACCACCGCCCCGGCCAGCAGGATCAGCGTGAGCCAGAGCAACAGCCGGGGCCGGCCGGAGGCCAGCCGGGCGAGGGCGGCGAAGAGCCCGCGGGACGCGGGTGCGGTACGGGGCGGATGTGGCATGGAGGGACTCCCGGGAGAGGTCGGCGGGCGGAGGCCGGGGCCGTGCGCGCCGTGTTCCGCGACACGGCCGCCGGCGGGGACGGACGGATCGGGTGCCGGCGGCCCGGACCGGCCGCGGCACCCCGGGCGGGGCCGTCAGCGACGGCGCAGATGGAAGCGGCCCGGGGTGGGGGAGGGGACACCGGTGAGGATCTCCCGGAGCCCGCCGCTGACGACGTAGTCGCCGTACGGGGTGACGGCCACCGTCGTGGGGTCGGCGATCGGCCAGGTGTCGTCCCGCACGGTCCGCGCGGTGCGCCAGCGGTCGCGGGAGCGCAGTACCGCCACCGCGTCCCGGCCGGGGCGGCCGCCCGTCAGCGACAGGTCGTTGGCGACGACCACCAGGGAGCCGTCGGGGCGCAGCGCGAGACCGTCGATGGAGACCGGCGCACGGTCCAGCCGCACCTCCCGGACCACCGGGTGCGCCGAACGGGGCCGGTCGACCCGGAACAGCCTGCCGCCGGTGTACCGGCCCACCAGCAGAAAGCCGTCGGGGTGGTGGACGATGCCGTTCGGTCCCGTCTCGGGGGTGGCGAACCGCTCGTCCCGGATGACCCGGAGCACCTCCCCGGTCCGGCTCACCCGGGTGACCGTGTCGGCCTCGGTGTCGGTGACGTAGACATCGCCGTGCCGCCGGTCGACGGCGACATCGTTGGTCCGGGGCTCGGCCGTGCCCACCGAGACCGGGGTCAGCGACCGCACGGCCCCGGTGGCGAGGTCGAAGACACCGACGCCGTTCACCGGGGGCAGGGAGCGGTCGACGAGGCCCAGCGCGCGGAAGAAGTAGTCCGAGTACGCGGCCACGATCCTGCCGCGCACCGCGTCGACCCGGAGTCCGAGCACGGAGACCTGGGCGAAGGGGGTCACCAGCGGGCTGACCGAACCGTCCGCCCGCACCACCGACACCGTCCCCCGGGCGCTCGACCCGACCAGGAACGCCCGCCGGCCCCCGTCCCAGGCCACTCCTTCCGGATACAGCCCCGGTGCGGCGACGGAGAGCGTGCGCGGCCATGGGCGGCGGCCGGTGCCGTCACCGCCGCCGGGGTGCGCGAGGGCGGGCAACGGGGCGGCGGCGAGGGCGCCGCCGGTGGCACCGGCCGCCGCGATGCGCAGCAGGGTACGGCGCGATGCCTCGACTGACGGTTCCACTGGCTGCTCCTTCGAGCGCGACGGAGGTACGGGACGGGTACGGGACGGACAGGCGACGCGACGGGTCGCGGCACGGGTCACGGGGCGGGCGCGTGGTACGGGGGACCGGGTGCGCCACGGCGCGGGATACGGGCCGCCGGGAGCGCCGCCCGGCCGTGCACCAGCGTCGCCGGGGCCCCTGGAGTGGGGCTGGACCACCGCTGAACCGGTGGGGGCGGGGCTCCCGCCACGCGCCCGCGCCCCCGCCCCGGTCCAGGCCGAGTCCAGAGCGAATGCAGTGACCGGGGGAAGCGTGGTGGCAGGGACGGAGGAGTTCCCGCCACCGCCACCGGTCCGTTCCGGCCCTGGCGCGGAGTCCCTCCGGCCGCGCCAAGGCCGCGCACCGCACCCCCACCCACCACGAAGGAGCCGGCATGGACATCGCCATCGATGCCTCCGCCACCGCGCCCGTCCCCTCGCCCACCGCGCCCCCGGCCGCCCCCGCGCCCCCGGCCGGCCGCACCGCCGGCCCGCACACCACGGCACCGCTCCACCTGCTCCACAGACCCGTCACGCCGGAGGGGTTCCTGCTGGACGCCACGGCGCCGGTCGAGCAGCACTTCGCGCTCTCCGCCGAACTGCCCGACCGGCACCCGCTGTTCAACGACGGCCCGGGCACCTTCCACGACCTGCTCTTCGCCGCCGAGACGCTCCGCCAGGCCACCCACTTCGTCGCCCACCAGTACTTCCGGGTCCCCGCCGAACGCCCCGCGGTCTTCGTCTCCAGCGGTGTCGACATCCGGGAACTCGCCCCCTGGCGCCGCACCGGCCGGCCGGCCCATATGAGCCTGGACATCACCCTGACCCCGGTCGATGTGGTCCAGGGGATACCCCGGGGCCTGGACTGCCGGGGCGGGGTGGCGATCGACGGGGTGACCTGCGGCAGCGGAACGGCGCGGCTGCTGTTCCTGATGCCCCGGGTCTACCGGGCGCACCGCGAACGGGGCCGCCGGGAGAGCCTGCACGGCACCGCGCCCGCGCCCCGACCGCTCGGACGGGTGCCGGTGGGGCCCGAGCCGGTGGGGCGCGGCGACGCCCGCAATGTCCTGGTGGGACCGCCGCTGCGGGCCGTGGACGGCGAGTTCGTCCTCCCCGTGGCGCCGGCCCCCGGCCACGAGGTCTTCGACGCGGGACCCGAGGGGCACATCCCCGGACCGGTGTTCCTGGAGGCGTCCCGGCAGGCCGCGCTCGTGGTCGCCGCCGAACTCCACGGATTCCGGCCCGCCCACGCCGTACTGACCCACTGGTGGGCGTCGTTCCGCGGCTTCGGCGAGGCCGGTCTCCCGCTGACCTGCACGGTCAACTCCCGCTCCCCGCTGCGCGACGGCGCGGACCGCCCGATGGTCCGCACCCGCCTCACCTTCAGCCAGGGCAGCCGGGTGCTGTGCACGGCATCCGCCACCCTGCTCCAGGACTGCTGACCCCCGCCCCGGCCGCCCGCCCCCGGCCGGGCCCGCCGACGGGAGCACCGCCCCCGCCGTCCCCCGCACCACCCCTCGTGACCGAGAGGAGCCCTTCCATGCGATTCCGGGTACTGGGGCCGGTGAGCCTCTCTCCGCGCACCCCCTCCGCCGCCAAACCGCGCGCCCTGCTCGCCACCCTGCTGGTGCGCGCCGGTGAGGTGGTCCCGGCGCACAGCCTGATCGACGAGCTGTGGGGCACCGAGCCGCCGCGCACCGCCACCACCACCCTCCAGGTGTACGTCTCCCAGCTGCGGAAGGTGCTCGCCGAGGCCGGCCCGGGGGAGAGCGGCGGATCGCTGCTCACCCGCGCACCGGGCTATCTGCTCCAGGTCCCCGACCCGGAGGCCCAGTTCGATCTGCCCCTCTTCGAGCGGCTGCGGGCCGAGGGCCGCACGGCCTGCCGGGAACGCGACTACGAGCGGGCGTCCGGGCTGCTGCGCGAGGCGCTCGGGCTGTGGGCGGGGCCCGCGCTGGCCGGGATACCGCACGGGGTCCGCCTGGAGTCCACCGCGATCCGGCTGGACGAGCTGCGGATGGAGGTCCTGGAGCAGCGCATCCTCGCCGATCTGCGGCTGGGCCGCCACCAGGAGCTGGCCGGGGAGCTGATGGCCCTCGCCAACGAGCACCCCCTGCGGGAGAATCTCCACGGCCACCTCATGGTCGCGCTGTACCGCACCGGCCGGGGCTCCGACGCTCTGCGGGTGTACGGCAGACTGCGGCACTCCCTCGTCGACGAGCTGGGCGTCGAACCCGGCCCGCCGCTGGCGCGCCTCCAGGAGCGCGTACTGCGCCGCGATCCCGCCCTGGACTGGCGCCGGGCCCGGCCCGCGCAGGGTGCGGCGGACACGGCCACCACCCCCCGTACCCCCGTCCCGCCGCCCGTCCTGCCCGCGCCCGCCCCCGGGTTCACCGGCCGGGACGAGGAACTGGCGCACGCGGAGCGCGCCCTGCGCGGCGGCGCCGGAAGACCCCCGGTACGGGTGCTCGGCATCTCCGGCCGCGCCGGGGTCGGCAAGACCGCGCTGGCGCTGTGGCTCGCCCACCGCACCGCCGACCGCTTCCCCGACGGACAGGTGCTGATCGCCCTGCGCGGCCCCGACGGCCGCCCGCTGAGCCCCGCCCAGGTGAGCGCGGCGCTGCTGCGCCGGCTCACCGGCGACGACCCCGGTGCCCCGCTCGCCCTCCAAGGACGGCCGGAGCCCGCCGAACAGCTCCGGCGGGCACTGCACGGCCGCCGGATGCTCCTCGTCCTGGACGACATCGCCGCCGAGGAGCAGATCCGCCCGCTCCTGCCGCCCGCTGACGGCAGCGCCGTGGTGCTCACCGGGCGCCGCACCGCCGCCGCGCTGGACGGCGCCGAGCATCTCGTCCTGGAGGCGGTGCGCCCGGACGACGCCGCCGAACTGCTGCGCGCCGCCGGCGGCGCGCGCATGGCCGAGGACCCGGCGGCGACCGCGGAGATCGCCCGGCTCTGCGGCTGTCTGCCGCTCGCGCTGCGGGTCGCCGCCGCCACCCTGACCGCGCGCCCGCACACCACGGCCGCCGCGCTCGCCGAGCGTCTCGGTGACGAACGCACCCGGCTGAGCCTGCTGCGGGAGGGGGACCTCGATCTGCGCGCGACCCTGCTGACCGGATATCAGGAGGCCGGGCCCGCGCAGCGGCGGGCGTTCCGGCTGCTGACCCTCGCCCCGGCCCCCGACTTCGCCGGCTGGTGCGCCGCCGCCCTGCTGGACACCACGCGACGGGAGGCGCGCGAGCTGGCGGAGGAACTCGTCCGCGCCCGGCTCCTGGAGGCCCGGCCGGGGGCGGCGGGGGAGCCGCGCTACGGCTTCCACTCCCTGCTGCGGGTGCTGGGCACGGAACTGCGGGACGCGGACGGCACGGCGGCGGCCGGGGCCGCCGCCCAGCGGCTCTGCCGCGCCTACCGGGACCGCGCCCGGCTCGCGGACGCCCGGCTCGCCCCCGGCCGGGACTGGCGGGCCCCGCCCGCCGCGGACGGCGCGCCGGAACCCGGCGGCGCCGGACCGCTCCGGTGGTTCCGGGACGAGGCCTCGGGGCTGGTCGGCGCCGTCCGCCGGGCCCACGCCGCCGGGGCCTGGCCCCTGGTGTGGGAGCTGGCGGACAGCGCCGCCGGGTACTTCCACTCCTGCGCCGCCTGGGAGGAGTGGGAGGAGACCCACCGGCTGGCGCTGGACGCCGCGCTCCGGGCCGGGGACACGGCGGCCGAGGCGGTGGTGCGGTACTCACTGGGCACCCTCGCCTGGCAGCGCCGCGAGGCGCACCGCGCGCTGGCCCACTACACCGCGGCCCGGCACCGCTTCGACCGGGTGCGCGACCGGATCGGCTCGGCCCGCTGCCGGATCGGCGTCGCGGACATCCTCCTCGGCCAGGACCGGCTGGACGCCGCCGGCCGCCGCTACGGCCGCGCCCTGGACCTCTGCGCCGCAGGCCGCGACCCGTGGGGCGCCGTCGCCGCGCTCAACGGCCTGGCGCTGGTGAACCTCCGCCGGGGCCGTGCCGGGGCCGCGGCGGCGCAGTGGGACCAGTGCCGCCGCGCGGCCGAACGGCTGGGCGACCGCCGCTGGGTGGAGTACCTCCGGCGCACGACGGCCCGCTTCGCCGCTCCGGACCACGGCGGCCTGTCCCTCGCCGGCCCCGGCCCGGGCGCCCGCTCGGTCGAGGTCCGCCCCGGCATGTGGCTCATCGGCGCCTCCACCGCGCGGTCACCCGCGCACGGGCCCTGACACGAGCGGGACGTCCGGGGGTCATCCGCCCCGGCGGCCCTCCCGGAGCCCGGCCAGGCGCTCCCGTACGGCGTCGGCCTCCGGGTCCCACAGCGCGTCGAACATCGCGGCGGCCCGCTCCCAGACCTCCTCGGCCTCCGCCGGACGATCCGTCACCATCAGGGTGTCGCCCAGCCTGACCAGGGTCTCGGCCTCGTGATAGCGGTCGGCCGAGGACCGGAACAGACCGATGGCCTCCTGATAGCTGGCCACCGCCCGGTCGTAGCGGGCCAGGTGGTGGTGGGCGAACCCCAGGCTGTCCAGGGTGGCGGCCTGCCCGTTGCGGTCGCCCGCCTGCCGCTGTCGCTCCAGCGCCCGGGTGCAGTGGTCGATGGCGGCCGGGTAGTCGCCCTCGGCGGCGTGGAGCCAGCCCATCGCGTTGAGGGTGCGGGCCTCGCCGTCCCGGTTGCCGCAGAGCCCGTACAGACGCAGCGCCTCGCGCCCGTGCTCCAGCGCCTCCGCCAGCCGGCCGCCCATGTAGCACAGCTCGACGTAGTTGTGCAGCGTCTGGGCCTGGCCGTTCCTGTCGCCCAGCCGCTCGTACACTCCCAGGGCCCGGCGCAGCAGCCGCTCGGCGGTGTCGAGGGCGCCGAGCCGGGCGTCGGCCCGGGCGAGCAGCCGGCAGGCCATGGCCTCGCCCACCTCCTCACCGGACCGCTCGGCGGCGGCCAGCGCGGTCTCCTGGGCCGTGCGCTGGTCCTGCCACAGACCGAGGGGCGCCAGATACGCGGTGAGCGCCCAGGCCAGCTGCCAGCTGTACGTCTCGAAACCGCACGCCGCGGCCTGGGCCACCGCCCGCAGCAGCACCTGGCGCTCGCCGGCGAACCACGCGAGGGCGGCCTCGGCGTCCCGGGCGCGGTCCCCGCTGTTCGACGGCAGCGCGGGCACGGGCACGACGGCCGGCCACTGCGGCTGCACGAGCACGGCGGCGGCGTGCGCGCGGTGCAGACAGTGGTCGTAGAACCGCTCCCGGGCCCGGCGCACACCGGAGGGCGGCTCGACACTCCCGACCAGCGCGGCGGCGTACGTCCGCAGCAGATCGTGGAACAGGTAGCGGCTGGGGAGGTGTTCGGTCAGCAGATGCAGCCGGGTCAGCTCCCGCAGCAGGGGCCTCACCGAGTGCACCGGGGCACCGGCGAGCGCGGCGGCGGCGTCGAGCGTCAGGTCGGGCCCCGGGTGCAGTCCGAGCAGCCGGAACAGCCGGGCCGCCTCCTCGGAGAGGGCCAGATACGACCAGGACAGCACCCGCCGCGCGTCGCCGTCCTCCAGGACGTCCAGCAGCGCTCCGGCGGGGCGGAGTTCGGCGGCGAAGGAACGCAGGGGGAACGTCGGGTGGTCCGCCACCCGGGCGGCGACGACCGCGAGGGCGAGGGGCAGCCGCCCGGTCAGAGCCACGATATCGGCGGCGGCGTCCGGCTCGGCCTCCACCCGGGGGCCGCCCAGCCGGCGGGCCAGCATCCGGGCCGACTCCCGCGCGCTCAGCACATCGAGGATCAGCGTCCGGGCCCCCTCGGACGTCACCAGCCCCTGGAGCCGGTTCCGGCTGGTGACGACCACCACGCTGCTCCCGGCGCCGGGGAGCAGCGGCCGGACGTGGGCGGAGTCCCGGGCGTTGTCGAGCACCACCAGCATCCGGCGGGAGGCCAGGAGGCTGCGGAAGAGGCCGGCCCGGGCCTGCGTACCGGACGGTATCCGGGCCTGCGGCACCCCCAGCGCCTGAACGAACCCCTGGAGGGCGTCGGACGCGGACACCGCCCCGCTCTCGTCGTAACCCCGCAGATCCACGTGGAGCTGCCCGTCGGGGAACCGGTCGGCGACCCGGTGGGCCCAGTGCAGCGCGAGGGTCGTCTTGCCGACGCCGGCCATCCCGGAGACGGCTGTGATCACGACGCCCGGTGCGGCGCCGTCCGGTGCCGCGCCGTCCGTGCGGTGGAGGGCGGAGTCGAGCGCGGCGACGGCCTCCTCCCGTCCGACGAAATCGGGCGTGATGAGGGGGAGTTGCCGGGGCCGGGGCGGCGGTGGCGGTGACGCGCCGCCGGCCGCGGCCGATCGCTGCCGGAGGATGTCCTCGTGCAGCCGCGCCAGTTCCGGGCCGGGTTCCAGACCGGTCTCCCGGACCAGCGCGTCGCGCACCGTGCGGTACGCCTCCAGGGCTCCCCCCACATCGCCCACCCGGTGCAGGCCGAGCATCAGATGGCCCCAGGCCCGCTGCCGCAGCGGATGGGACGCCACCAGTCTCCGCATCCGCAGCACCGCCTGGGAGAGGTCGCCCTCCGCGAGCAGCGCCCGCGCGTACTCCTCCTCGGCATGGCACCGGCGCTCCTCCAGACCGGCCGCCCAGGGCTCCAGGACCTCCGGCAGCGCGAGCCCTTCGAGGACCCGGCCGCGCCACACGGCGAGCGCCCGGGACAACTCCTCGCAGGCCAGGGCGTGATCATCGGCCGCCAGGGCGCGGCGGCCCCGGCAGGCGGCCTCGTCGAAGCGCTCCACGTCGGTCCCGCCGGGCGGGACGCGGAGCAGATAGCCGCCCCGGGTGTGGGGCATGGCGCCCCGGGAGCCGTCGCCGTCCAGGGCGCCGCGCAGCCCCCGCGCGTAGGTCCGCAGATTGGCGGCGGCGGACGCCGGCGGGTCCTCGCCCCACAGGGCGGCCACCAGCACACCGGCCGGAACCGTCTGCGAGGGGCGGCTGAGCAGCGTGGCCAGCAGCAGCCGCTGCTTGACGGAGCCCAGGGCGACGCGCTCGCCGTCGCGAGTGACCTCCAGGGGGCCGAGGAGAGCGAAGCGCACCGTTCACCAACCATGTCGCGAGAGCGGGGCCCAGGACCTGAGCCGTCCGATGCCGGGTTGTGCACACATCGTGCGCACATTGTGCGCAGGTCAGCCTAACCTTCGGGCTGTTGTGAACAACCTCTTGGCAAGGAGTACATGATGCGCAAGTCCCGGAAGGCCGCACAGGCCGCGGTGACCGCGGTGGCTCTCGTCGGTTCCCTGGCGCTCTCGGCGGCGCCCGCCGCGGCGGCGACGACGGCCCCGTCCTGCGTCGGACGCATGGTCACGGAGACCACCAACGGCTTCGACGTCCTGCTCACCAACAGGTGCTCCGGCACCCGTTCGGTGAAGGTCGTCGTGTCCCTGGCCTCCGACAGCCGCTGTTACACGCTGGCGCGCGGGGCGAGCGAGCTGTACATCTACACCGGGGTTCTCGGGAACTACGACCGCACGGTGAACTGCTGACGGAACGCCGGCTCGTCGGCCGCGGGGGTGTCTGACGATGTCGAACGGGCCGTCCCGCGCTCCTGTCGTCGTCCCGGGGAGCGCGCGCGATGGATCTCGGGGCGGGGTGTGGCACACGCCGCGTCCCGCCCCGGGAGCGTTCCCGGCCGGGCCCACGGCCGGGTGAGCGCCGCACCGCCGGGGAGCGGCGCGCGGTGTCCCGTGAGCGCGCCGTCTACGCCGCCAGCGCGCCGGGTGCCTCGCCCGCCCCGGCCTCCGGAGGGGATTCCCCCGTGAGAAGCAGGGGCCCGTCCGCCTCCCCGGCCGCCGCTCCGGCGTCGATGCCGAGCGAGGCGAGGGAGCGCCACGGCAGCACCGTGCCGTGTGCCGCGGAGCGCGAGGGGGTTCGGTCAAGAGTGGTCGGGGAGGTCGGGGAGGACATGGCAACCGCCTCTCGGAGGGTCCGTACGGGAAGGGATGTGCGGGCGCGCTACGGCCGCCGGCCGCCGGGGGTCCCGTGCCCGGCGAATGGTTCGGCGCACCGGCCGGGGCCGTCCGCGAACCGCGCCCTCAGCAGCGAGCCGAGCAGCCACGCCCGGGTCGCGCGCACATGCGCGGGCGACCCGTGCACATCGTCGAACTCCTTGAACCGCACCCGGGGCAGCAGGGAGCCGAGCAGCGCCCGCTCCCCGGGCGGGATGATCTCGTCGCGGGCGCTGACCACGTAGTCCACCGGGACCCGCACCGCGCCCAGCGTCCCGGGGTCCAGCGCGAACCCGGCCAGCAGCTCCCGCAGTTCGTCCCTCCCCGGGGCGCCGGTGAGCCTGCGCAGGGCGTCGACGGTGATCCCCGGAACCCGGGGCCACCACAGCGGATCGGTGAAGAAGCCGGCCACCGGCGCGCCGACGGTGTGGACGCTCCGGATGCGCGGGTCGTCCGCCGCCGCCCGCAGCGCCAGATGCCCGCCGAAGCTGAGCCCGAGCACCGAGGTCCGCCGCACCCGCGCCCGGCCCGCGAGCCGGTCCAGCAGGAAGGGCAGCAGCCGCCAGGAGTCCGCCCGGTAGCGGAGGGTGTTCTCGCCGACCCCCGGCAGCTCGGTGGCGACCGCCGCGTATCCGATCCGGGCGAGCTTCGGCAGCAGCGGCGCCCACTGCTCCTTGACGCTGACGATCCCGCCCAGGACCACCACCAGCGGCCGGGGCCTGCGGGCGTCGAGCCCGGCGGCCCAGCAGGCGACCGTACCGCCGGGGTGGCCCAGGAGCAGCCGCTCGATGCCGCGCCGGCGGCGCCAGTCGTCGAAGGTCCGCACACAGTTGAGCCCGGCCCTGTCGCGGACCTCGTCCCCGTGGTGGGGGAAGCGGGCGATGGCGTAGTGGCGGCAGGCGTCCAGCGGCCGGCCGGCCCGGGCCAGCCGGTCCGCCTCGGCGGTCCAGACCCGGGCCCAGGAGGCGGGGTGGCCCGGCTCGTCGTTGGCGATCCGGGGCAGTATCCGCGCCACCCGCCGTTCGGGGATGCCCTGCCCGCGGGCGTGCAGCAGGGCGAATTCCCGCAGCTCGTCCAGGTGTTCCATGACCATCCCTCCGTTGTCCGGGGCGCGGGTGCGGGGATGCCGGGGCCCGCGCGGTGCGGGCGGGCGCCCCGGCCGGGGCCGGGGGGTCGGCCCCGGCGGAGCACCCGCCCGCGACCGAGGGTGCGCGCCACCGCTTAAGCCCCGCTTGTCGTCCGGCGCCTGCGCTCCGCGCGCGCTCCCTCCTCCGCCTCGCGATCCACGGCACCGGACCCCGCTCACCGACCCGGCCCGATCCGGAGGAAACTCCCTAGCGGAGCCGGTGCGCCGCTCGCGGGGTGTCCTGCCGGAGCCCGGCCGCCGCCTCCGCCTCCCCCTCCGGCCCGCCGTCGTCCCCGAGCGCCTCGGTCAGCGCGTCGACGACCCGGGGGTCGAGCATCGTCCGCGCGTCCGTGTCCCGCACCGCGCCGAAACCGGAATCGCTCACGGCGACACTCACCGCGTAGCCCCCGGCCACCGAGAAGGTCCCGAACTCCCACTCGACACCGGTGCCCGGCGCCCCGTCGGGCGCCAGCACCCGCGCCGGCCCGCCGTCGGGCCCGAACCCGAAATCGGTGAAGCGGAGCCGCAGCCCCTGTCCGATGGCCTTGCTGTACGCCTCCTTCAGCGTCCACAGCCGCACCAGCGCGGGGCCCCGCCGCTCCGGCGGCAGCCGCGCCAGCCCGGTGAGTTCATGGGGCGTACACACATGGCGGTGCAGCCCGCGGGTGTGCAGCGGACGGTCCTCCCGCTCCGCGTCGACCCCGATCAGCCCCCGGGTGGTCAGACCGATCAGCAGCAGATCCTCGGTGTGGCTGAGGCTGATGTCCACCGCGTCGCAGCCCCGCAGATACGGCCGGCCGGTGGGGCCGTACCCCAGCTCGATGACCTGCGGCGGCACCCGCAGCGCCACGGCCGCCGCGAACTTGAGCAGCACCCGGGACGCCGCGAACCGCACCCGGACGTCCGGATGCCCCATCTCCAGATAGCGCTCCCAGTCCCGGCCCAGCAGGGCGCGCAGCCGAGGCCCGCCCGCCTGGTCGGGCCGCCAGTCGGCGAGCCGGGCGTGCAGCACCGCCACCGCGTGCTCCTCCAGATCGGCCCGGACCCGGTCCCACGCCCCGTCACGCCCGGAGATCGTCACCGGCTCCGCGAACGAGGGTCCGGGCTCTGTCCTCCTCGGCGCCGCCATGGAACCCCTCCAGGGTGTGCTTGAGATCGCCGAGTACATCCGCCGCGGCCGCTCCGTCGATGACCCGGTGGTCGAAGGTGAGCCCCAGCCGCATCACCGGGGCGACCGCGAGCCGCCCCTCCCTGACGACGGCACGGTCGACGACCCGCCCGGCGCACAGGGTGACCGCCGTGCCGCCGCTGGAGTGGAATCCGTCGACCGGCCGGTGGCCGAGCGAGCTGACCGCCACCGTCCCCAGCACGGCGGGCCGCCGCGCCGGGTCGCGCACCGCCGCCGCGAAGGCGAGCCGCCCGAGCGGCACGGGCAGCCGGCTCAGCAGACGTACCCCGCGGAACTCCGGCAGCAGCGCGGCACCGGGGTCCCGGTAGCGGTCGATCCGCTCCTGGATCGCGTCCAGACCGGCGGACTCCAGGCCGGGGAGCAGCGCGGAGAGCACGGTCCGCTCCCCGTCGAAGGACCGGTCCAGGGCGAGTTTGGCGGTCACCCCGGGGAACCGGACCGTGCGCGGCCCGCGCAGCCAGGGGAACCCGCCCGGAGCCAGGGCCGCGTTCGCCTCCGGCCGGCGGCGCAGCACCCGCCCGGTGGCCCACAGCAGATACGCCACCACCGCGTACCGCCGTCCCTCCGCGCGGGCGGCGGCCCGGTGGGCCGCGATCCGGGTCATGTCGATCTCCGTGTCGAGGTGCACGGGGCGCTGCCGGGCCGCGTGTTCCAGGAAGCAGAGCGTGTGCCGCCGGCGCCGCTCGGACCGGCTCCGTACGGCCGGCCGCGCCGCGCGGTCCGCCCGGGAGCCGGTCATGAGCCGGCCGTGAGCCGGTAGATCTCCTGGAGGCTGCGGGCCTCCAGGAGCCGGCCGATCGGCAGGGACCGGCCGGTGGTCTGCTCCAGGACCGTGACCAGCTTCAGCAGGTACAGCGAGTCCCACTCGGGCAGTTGGTCGAGGTCGGAGGAGACCTCGTGCTGCTCCAGGGGCATGCCCAGCTCGTCCCTGACGAGGCGGACGAAGTCGTCGATCGAGTGCATGGGTACGGCCCTCCCGGGCGTGCGGTGGGTGGTGGCCGGGTCGGGGAAGCGGGCCGCCGGCCCGGCACGGCGCGCGCCGCCGTGCGCGGGACGGGCCCGGGTCCTGGCCCCGGACGGTGGTGGCCTCCGGCTCCCGCCGTCAGACCTTTTCGAGCGCGAAACCGGATTTGATCCACTTGCTGGACTCCACGGCGATCGCCAGCGCCCGCTGACCGGTCCCCATCAGGCCGAGCAGCCGCTCCAACTGGAGGAAGGGCAGGGCGTTGCCGTTGTTGCCGGTCTCCGCGACACAGGACACCTCGACGGCGCCGGGCAGCCCGAGCCGCTCGGTGATGCGCCGGGTCATATGCCCGGAGAGCTGCGGGGGCAGCAGATAGTCCACCTCGTCCGGGGACCAGCCGAGATCCTCCAGCAGCTCCCAGAGGATCTCCTCGGCGATCAGCGGGACGTACTCCTCGATGGCCTTGTAGTCCTCCCGCACCACCTGGCGGTCCTCGTGCCGGTCGGCGAGACCGAACCAGTCGATCACCTGGCCCGGCTCCCGGCCCAGACCGGTGAAGCGGTTGAGCACCCGGCGCAGCGCGAGCCGCCGCCCGAGCGGCTCGGCGGTGAGCACGGCGGCCCCCGCCCCGTCGCCGAAGAGCACATAGTTGACGAGGTCGCTGGGGGCGGCCCCGGAGAGATCCCGGCGCAGGGCGAGGTGTTTGCTGCACACATCGCCGCCGATGACCAGACCGGCCCGGTGGCCGCCGCCGGTGATCAGGGTCCGTCCCAGCTCCAGCGCCTGGACGGCACCGGCGCAGCCGGACTGGAGCTGATACGTGGGGAGCTGGTCCAGTCCGAGCAGATCGGCGACCTGGTTGACGGTCGCGGGCATCAGATGGTCGGGCGTCGCGGTGCCCATCACCACGAACCCGATCTCCTCCGGGGGGACCCGGGACGCGGCGACGGCGCGTTCGGCGGCCCGGGCGCACAGATCCGCCAGGGACCAGCGGACCTCGCCGGTGTCCAGGTCGCGGGCGAAGTGCCGGGTCCGGGTGCCGATGAAGACATCGATCCACTCCTCGTTGACGCCCAGTACCTTCGCCAGCTTCGCGTTGTCCACGGGGTCTCCGGGCAGTGCGGTCCCCACGGCGGCGAGATGGGCCGCTCCCCGGGGGTTCGGCTCTGGCTGCATGGTGCGGTCCTTTCCTCTGTTTCCCTTCTCCCCTCCCGGCGGGAGAGGCGCGCGGGACGGCCCGCTCTCAGGCGACGGCGGGGCCCGCCCGGTCCCGCAGAAAGCCGATCAGATCGCCGACCGAGGAGAGCCGCGGCAGCAGATCCTGCACGCTCAGCTCCGCGAGGCCGGGCAGCCGCTCCTGGACGCGGTCCTTGAGCTCCATCACCATCACGGAGTCGAACCCCAGGTCCTCGTAGAGGAGCGAGTGCGGCGAGACCTCGCCGGGGGCGTAGCCGCCGACCCCGGCGACCGCCGCGATCACCTCCCGGGCCACGGCGTCCCCGGGCCGTGCGCCCCGGGCCGGCGGCAGCACGGCGGTACGGCCCCCGCCGGACCCGGTGGTCTCCGCGCCGGGCCCGGACCGCTCCGCCGCGAGCGGCCCGGCGGGCGGCACCCCCACGCCCACCGCCGCCGCCCGGATCGGGGCGCGGGTCCAGAACCGGTGCGCGTCGGAGAAGGCGTACGGCGCCAGCCGCTGCGGCACCCGCTCCTCCTCCGGGTACACCGCGTCCCACCGGAGGTCGAGCCCGCCGCGGTACAGCTCCGCCACGGCGCCCGCCAGCTCCCGGCCGTCGGCCTCCGCGCCCGGCACCAGGGCGACGGTGTGCGGCCCGGCCCCGGCCGCCGCGACCGGCTCGCGCAGCATCCGGGTCAGCACCGGCCGGGGGCCGACCTCCACCAGATGGGAGGGTCCGGCCGCCAGCAGCGCCGCCGCCGCGTCGCCGAAGAGCACCGGGGCGCGGATGTGCTCCGTCCAGTACGCCGCGTCCATCGGCTCGGCCTCCAGCAGCCGCCCGCGCAGCGTCGAGTACACCGGCAGTTTCGGCACCCCGCTCCCGGTGTCCGACTCCCGGGCGATGCCGGCGAACCGCTCCAGCACCGGGGCCATCAGCGGCGAGTGGAAGGCGTGCGAGACATCCAGCCGGCGGCAGCGCACCCCGCGCCGGCCGAGGATCTCCTCGATCCGGCCGAGCGCCCCGAGATCGCCGGAGAGCACCGTCGCCCGGGGGCCGTTGACCGCGCCCACGCCGACCAGCGGCTCCGCCGCGACCAGCTCCGCCAGCTCGGCCGCCCCCGCCCGCACCGCCACCATGCCGCCGCCCGCGGGCAGCTCCTCCATCAGCGCACCGCGCGCCGCCACCAGCCGGGCCGCCCGCTCCAGCGGGAGGACATCGGCGAGCACCGCCGCCGCGTACTCGCCGACACTGTGGCCGAGCAGCAGCGCGGGCCGCACCCCCAGCTCCGCCAGGCTCGCCGACAGCGCGTAGCCGACGGCGAACAGCGCGGGCTGCGCCCAGCCGGTGCGGTGCACCCCGGGCCCGCCGGAGAGCAGCAGCTCCCGCACCGAGCCCCCGGTGTACGGGGCGAGCGCCGCGTCCGCCTCGTCCAGGAACCGCCGGTACAGCGGGGAGCGCCGGTAGAGCCGGGCCGTCATCGCCGGGTACTGCGAGCCCTGCCCGGTGAACAACAGCGCCACCAGGGGCCTTCCGCCGGGACGCCCGGCGGGCCGGGCCCCGGGGTCGCCGTCGGCCGCCGCCTCCCGGAGGGCCGCCGCCAGCTCGCCGCTGTCCCCGGCGGGCACCGCGAACCGGTAGCGGTGGCCCGTCTTGACCCGGTTGCTGCTCCAGCACAGCGGGCCCACCGGCACCCTGCGGCGGCGTACGGCGTCGGCCTGGGCCAGCAGATTGCGGCGCAGCGCGGCCGGCGAGGGGGCGCTCACCGTGAACACCGCGCTCCCCACTCCCGTACGCCCGCTCCCCGGCTCCGCGTCAGCGCCGCCCGGCCCCGCGCCGCCCGCCGGGGGACGGGCCGCGTACGGGGGCGCGGTCTCCAGGACGGCATGGGCGTTGGTGCCGCCCATGCCGAAACTGCTCAGCCCGCCGACCGAGGTGCCGGGACGCAGCCGCAGCGGGGTCTTCAGCAGCCGCAGCCCCTGTCCCGCCAGCTTGAGCGCCGGGTTCTCCCGGGCCGCGTACCGGCTCGCCGGGACCGTCCGGTGGTGCAGCGAGAGCGCCACCTTGATCAGCCCGGCGATGCCCGCCGCGCCCTCGGTGTGGCCGATGCTGCCCTTCACCGAACCGAAGGCCATCGGCGGCCCGGTCCGGCCGGAGTGCAGCCGGCCCAGCGCCCTCACCTCGATCATGTCGCCCAGCGCGGTCCCGGTGCCGTGCGCCTCCGTGAAGACCACATCGGCCGGCTCGACCCCGGCCCGCCGGTAGGCGGCGGCCAGCACCTCCTGCTGGGACCAGCGGTTGGGCGCGGTGATGCCGTTGCTCCGCCCGTCCTGGTTGACGGCGGTGCCCCGGATCACCGCGTACACCGGCTGGCCGTCCGCGAGGGCGTCCTCCAGCCGCCGCAGCACCACGGCGCCGACGCCCTCGCCCCGGCCGATCCCGTCGGCGTCGGCGCTGAAGGGCTTGCAGCGGCCGTCGGGCGCGGACAGCCCGGCCTGGGTGTAGAAGATCCCCAGCGCCGGGGTCAGCGCCACGTTCACCCCGGCGGCGATGGCCGTGTCGCACTCGCCCGACAGCAGTGAGTTGCAGGCCAGATGGACCGCGACCAGCGAGGACGAGCACGCGGTGTCCACCGCCAGACTCGGCCCC
The DNA here is from genome assembly GCF_053594535.1 of Streptomyces sp. NPDC001889. Classification (NCBI taxonomy): domain Bacteria; kingdom Bacillati; phylum Actinomycetota; class Actinomycetes; order Kitasatosporales; family Streptomycetaceae; genus Streptomyces; species Streptomyces sp. NPDC001889. The sequence continues at coordinate 201,368 of NZ_JBSFER010000017.1, read as the reverse complement.
TTGAGGTCGAGATGGTACGAGATCCGGTTGGCGGTCATGCAGTAGCCGTTGCCGGAGCCGACCTGGGCGGTGACCCGGGCGTAGTCGGTGAGGTGCAGCTGCGCCCACTCGTTGCCCATGATCCCGACGAAGACCCCGGTGCCGCTGCCCGCCAGCCGGTGCGGGGCCACCCCCGAGTCCTCCACCGCCCGCCAGGCGCACTGGAGCAGCAGCCGCTGCTGCGGGTCCATCGCCGCGGCCTCGCGCGGGGAGACGGTGAAGAACTCGTTGTCGAAGGCGTCCGGGTCGCTGATGAAGCCGCCCTCGGTGGTGTTGGAGTGCCCCTCGGCTCCGGCGGGCGAGTGGAACTCCCCGGCGTCCCAGCGCTGCGCGGGCACCCTCCCCACGCCCTCGCCGGAGCGCATCAGCATCTCCCAGTACGCGCCGGGGTCCGGCGCGCCCGGGAAACGGCAATCGAGCCCGACGATGGCGACGGGCCTCATCGGGCACCGCCTCCCGCGGCCCGCAGCTCCTCCACCAGATGGGCGGCCAGGGCGTCCACGGTGGGATGGTCCCAGGCGACGGTGGGCTCCAGGACGAGATCGAAGTCCTCCTCGATGTCGCCGCACAGGCTCAGCGCCGCGACCGAGTCGAGACCGTACTCGGCGAGCGGGACGGTGAAGACGATCTCGGACGGCGACCGCTTGAGATACAGCGCGATCCGGTCGGCCAGCCAGCCGCCCAGCACCTCGACGCTGTGCTCGGCGGGGGACGCGGGGGACGCGGGGTGCGCGGGACGGTGGGTCGCGGGAACGGGCATGGGTGCTCCTCGGTGAAGGCGTGCCGGACCCGGCGGTCAGCCGGCCGGCGGGGTGTCGTGGAGGTCGTAGCTGCGGCATTCACGGAAGCGCCGGAGCACTTCCTCGTGGATACGGCCCGCGCAGTCGGCCGGCAGCTCCGGCGGGCGCTCCCCGAGCCGCCGGGCGAGCCGGTGCAGGGCCGCCGCCGCCCACGCGGGGTCGGCCAGGAAGGGGTCGGCGCCGTCCTCCCGCGCGGCCCGCCACACGCCCAGCACCGAGGCCGCCGCGAGGAGGACCGCGTACCGGTCGGCGAGGGCGAAACTGGCGGGGCTGGCGAGTGCGGTGCGGTCCCGGGGGGAGAGGCCGAGACTCTCCTCCCGGAGCCGGCGGAGCTGGTCCAGCATCCGCATGACCAGCGTCTGCACCGCCAGTTCGGTGGGGGAGCCGCTGGGCAGCGAGTCGGCGGCGGCCACCAGCGAGGCGCTCAGACTGTCCCGGCCGCTCGCCAGGGCCAGCCGGTCGAAGGGCAGCGCGGGCAGCTCGTCCCGGGGGCGGAACAGCGAGCGCGGCGCCTCGTCCCCGGCGAACCAGGCGCGCCGCGCCAGCCGGGAGAGCTGCGGAATGATGGTCGTCTGACAGGCCGCCGAACCCGCGTGACCCAGGCTGAGCACCGGCAGGTCCCGGACATGCTTCTGGAAGAGACCGAACGCGCCCTCCCGGACGTAGAACCGCGCCCCGAGGACGATCGACAGGTCGTACATGGTGTCGGTGAGCATCCTCGGCACCAGGTACTTCACCGCCGCCGCGTACACACTGGTCTCGTCCGGCAGCAGATGCACCGCACGGGAGCCGACCAGCGCCATGCTGTCGCAGATCAGCAGGGACAGAAAGGCTCCGCCGAGGGTGGCGGAGGCGTGCGGGATCTCCATCACCGTCCGCCGGTGCAGCCGCCGTCCGACGGCGAACCGCACCACCGTGCGCAGACTGGTGTCCAGCGCCCCGATCGCCATCCCGGGGATGGCGCTGCGGGTGATCTGGAAGGAGCGCAGGGCCAGCTCGACGCCCTGGCCCTCCTCGCCGACGAGGGTCCCGGCCGGCACCGGGCAGTCGCGCAGGTCCAGCCCGGTGAGGCGGCAGCCGCGCACGCCCACGGCGCGGTAGCGCGGCAGCACGCGGAAGCGCTCCGGGTCGAGCTGCCCGCGCTCGACGAGGAGCACCGAGTGGCCCCGGCTGCCCGGCCGGTCATGGGTCCGGCTGAAGAGGGAGAAGGCGTCCGCCGTGTCGGCGTTGTTGATGACCTCCTTCCGCCCGCTCAGCCGGTAGCCGCCGCCGGGGACCGGGGCGGCCCGGAACTCATTGCGCACGAAGTCGTTGCCGTGCGGCAGTTCGTGGTAGGCGACGGAGACCTTCGAGCCGCCGAGCAGCAGCCGCGCCAGCCGCCGGCGCTGCTCGTCGCTGCCCGCCGTCCACACGTTGACGGCGGCCATGAACGAGGTGATGCCGTAGCCGAGGCCCAGGGCCACATCGCGCCGGAAGACCTGGCGCATCACCCGCACCAGCGCGTCGAGCCGGTCCAGCCGCCCGCCGAGGGCGGTGGGCACGAACTCGGCGTTGAGGACCAGCTCGTCCAGGAGCCGCTCCCCGGCCGAGGGCAGCTCCCCGGCCTCGTCGGCGGCGAGCACCCGGGCCGCGGACAGCGGGCCTGCCGGGTCGTCCGGGTCGCCGAAACGGGTCTCCAGGGCGGCGATACGGGCCCGGACGGCGCGCTCCGGCCCACCGGGCGGCGCGGTGGCCGTGGCCGCGGGGGCCGCGGGGCTCCGCGGCCCCGGGACGGCGGGATCACTCAGCATGACGTCCCCTCGAAGATCCGGGCGCGCGCTCCGGCGCCCCGCTGTCGGTGCGTTCGGTGTCGGAGTCCGCGCGTACCGGGTCCGGGCGTACCGGGTCCGGGCGTACGGTGCCGGTGTGCGCGGTGTGCGCGGTGTGCGCGGTGCGCGGGCGGTCCGGGGGTACGGACGGCTGGGGCGCGGGCGGTCCCGGCCGGGCCCGGGGGCCGGCCGTCGCGAGCCGCAGCGGCAGCAGCGAGAACAGCTCGCCCGACGCCCGTGCGGCCCGCAGTTGCTCCAGCAGCCGGGGGTACGCCGCCGGATCGGCGCCGCCCGGCTCGCCCAGCCGCACCAGCAGCCGGTCGAGCACGGGCCACAGCCACACCCCGTCCCGCCACAGCCCTCCGGTGCGCCCCGCGCTCCCCGCCCGGTGGTTCCGCGCCCACAGGCCGAGACAGGCGGCCCCGGCCAGGCACAGCGCGTACCGCCCGGCGGTCTCGAACGCCGCGGGCGGCACATCCGGGACCACCGCGCGGAAGGCGTCCATCTCCTCGTGCACCCCGTCGGTGACGGCGAGCAGCCGCTCCGCCGACGCCAGCGCGCCCTTCAGTTCCGGCCGTGCCTCCGACTCGGCCCGCAGCGCCGCCACCGAGTCCGGCAGCGAGCCCACGATGCCGCTGCCCCGCCGCGCGACCAGACAGAGCCGCCCCGGGTCCAGCGGCGGCAGCGGCACCGACAGATCGAAGGCCGCGACCGCCCCGGCCGTGTCACCGGTCCGCCGCCGCCACACCCGGGACAGCGAACGGAACTGGTTCACCAGGGAGTTCAGATTCACCAGCGTGTTCCCGTCGAACATGCCGACGATGCGATGGTCCCGGTCGACCTTCTGGAACATCCCGCGCGCGTGGACGTCCTTGAGGAACGCCCGCGCCCCCAGCAGCCGGGTCAGCTCCGCGATCACGGCCTCGGTGCCGGTCGGCACCAGATACTTGGTCACGGCGGCGGTCACACTCAGCTCGCCGGTCGCGGTGTGCGCGGAGCGGGCCGCCACCGTCGCCAGCGCCTCCCCGGCCAGCACGTCCGCGGCGGCGCAGGCCAGCACATGGCGCGCCTGCGGCAGATCGATGAGCCGCCGCCCGTACAGCTCGCGCCGCTCCGCGAAGTCCAGGGCGATGTCCAGCGCGTGATCGGCCGCGCCCAGCGACAGCGACGCGCACAGCGTGCGGGTGAGCTGGAGCGCCTTGAGCACGGTCTCGACGCCGCCGCCCGCCGTGCCGACCACCGCGTCGCCCGCGACCGGCGCGCCGTCGAAGACGATGCCGCTGATGTCGGCGCCCCGGATGCCATGGGTACGGATCTTCTCCGCACAGCGGTAGTCGGCGCCGGGCGCGAGCGTCCGCTTGTCGACCAGCAGGACGGTGAAGCCGCGCGGACCGCCCTCCGGTGCCGTACGGGTGAGCACGGAGAGCAGATCGCCCCGGGTGGCGTTGTTGATCAGCCACTTCTCACCGGTCAGCCGCCAGCCGCCGGAGCCGTCCGGTTCGCCGGTCACCTCCCCGGCGAGCAGATCGCTGCCGTGGGCGCGCTCGGTGAGGGCGAGCGAGACCGGGACTCCCGCGCGGATGTCCGCCGCGAGCCGCCGGGCCTGCCCCGCGCTGCCCGACACCCAGACGCACACCGCGCCCAGATAGGTCTTCCCGTGCCCGATGGCGACCGTCAGATCGCGGCGGGCGACCACCCGCATCACCTGCATCACGGTCTCGTAGTCGGTGAGCCTGCCGCCGTGCTCGACGGGCACATAGAAGTCCTGGAGCCCCCAGGACTCCAGCGCCCGGCAGATGTCGGACGGGAACTCCTCGTTCTCGTCCAGCTCCAGGGCGCGGGCGTGGGAGAAGATCTCGTCGGGGTCGCGCGGGTCGCCGAGCCGCAGCTCCAGCTCCTGCGCGAGCAGACTGGGCGGATGCTCCACGGCTCAGCCCACCGCCGTGAGGGCCGGGCCGGGTCCCTGCGGGCCCTGATCACCCTGCGTGCCTCCGGAGCCTTGCGCACCCCCCGGGTCCCGCGTGCCTCCGGGGCCTTGTGCACCCCCCGGGTCCCGCGCATCTCCTGCGCCCCGCGCACCCCCCGGGCCCGGTGACGCGCCCTCCGCCGCGCAGTCGCGCAGCGCCGGGTCCACCACCGCGTACAGCGAGGCCACCCCGCCCTGGAGGAACAGCTTCCGCATCAGCGTCCGCTGAATCTTCCCGCTGGTGGTGCGGCGCACGGTCCCGGGCCGGACCAGCAGCACCGCACCCGCCGGGACGGCGAACTCCCGCCCGATGAGCTGCTGCACGGCCGCCGCGACGGACCGAGGGTCCGCCGCCGCCGCGGCGGCCCGGATCTCCTGGACGACCACCAGACGCTCCCGGCCCCCGGCCTCCACCCCGAACGCCGCCCCGGCGCCGAGCGCCGGGTCCAGCGTGCGGACGGCGCTCTCCACGTCGTACGGATAGACATTGCGGCCGTTGATCAGGATCATCTCCTTGAGCCGGCCGGTCACGAACAGCTCCGCGCCGTCCAGCACCCCCAGATCACCGGTGCGCAGCCACGACCCCAGCTCCTCCCGGCCCGCGATCCGGGCGCCGAACACCTCCGTGTTGACCTCGGGCCGCTCCCAGTACCCGGCCGCCACACTGGCCCCGCGCACCCAGATCTCACCGACCCGGCCGCCGGGCCGCTCGACCCGGCTCTCCGGGTCGACCACCCGCACCTCGAAGTCCTCGGCCCGGGCCACCCCGCTGCTCACCAGGGCCCGCCGGGGCGCGCCCGGATACGGCCCCTCCAGCGCTCCGCGCTCCAGCCCGGCCGCGTCGGCCTCGCGCACCACCGCGCTCCGGTGCCGGGGGGTGCCCGTCACCAGCAGGGTGGTCTCGGCCATCCCGTAGCAGGGGAACATGGCCTCGGGGCGGAAGCCGTACGGCGCGAAGCGATCGGCGAACGCCCGCACGGTCTCCGCGCGCACCGGCTCCGCCCCGTTGCAGGCCGTCCGCCACGACGACAGGTCGACACCCTCCATCTGCGCGTCGGTGATCCGCCGGACACACAGGTCGTACGCGAAGTTGGGCCCGCCCCCGCTGGTGATGCCGTAGTCGCCGACCATCCGGAGCCAGCGGGCCGGTTTCCGCAGAAAGGACGCCGGGGACATGAGCACGCTCGTGGCGCCCAGCCAGAGCGGCTGGAGGACATGCCCGATCAGTCCCATGTCGTGGTAGAAGGGCAGCCAGCCGCCGACCACCGAATCGGGAGTGGTGCCGGTGGCGCGGGAGATGGCGGCCTCGTTGGCGAGCAGATTGCCGTGCGAGACCATCACCCCCTTGGGCGCGCTGGTGGAGCCCGAGGTGTACTGGAGGAAGGCCAGGTTCCCGGGGCCGAGCCGGGGGTCCTTCCAGGCACCCGGGTCCCCGACCGCGTCCGCGTCCGTCGCCAGGCACGCCACCTCGGAGAAGTCCTCGTCCGCGAGCCAGGAGACCACGGCCGGCGCGTACTCGGCGAGGGTCAGCACCGCCCCCACCCGGGCGTCCCGGACGATCCCGGAGACCCGCTGGAAGTGCCGTCCCTGTTCGGAGGGGAGCGGCGCGGGCACGGCGACCGCCCCGGCGTAGAGGCAGCCGAGGAAGGCACCGATGAAGGCGAGACCCGACGGATACAGCAGCAGGACCTGGCGTCCGCGCAGATCGCGCTCCTGGAGCCAGGAGGCTATGCCCTTGGCGGTCCGGTCGAGTTCCGCGTACGGCAGCCGCCGGGCCCGCGTGCCCCGCGCCCCCTCGGAGAGGAACACGAACGCGTCCGCTTCGCCCCGCTCCTCCGACCGCGCCAGCACCAGCTCCGTGAATGAACCGAATTCCGCCACCGTCTTCCCCTCGCCTTGAAGCGATGTGTTCCGTCGATCGTCGGGGCGGCCTCTAAAGCCGGTCTTGCGCTGGGCGTGAGCGCGCGCGGGCGGGCCGGTGGCGGCGGGCAGCGGGGAGGGGAGGGCATGGCGGAGCCCGGTGCGTCGCCTGGCCGGGACACACCGGGCGGTGGCGCGCGGCGGGGGAGCGGGGACGGGACGGGACTCAGGCGCCGGGGCCGGGGTCCTCCAACTGGGCCCAGAGCGCCCGCTCGCCGGGGGTGGGCGGCACCTGGGGGATCAGTCGCTCGGGGTGGGCGGGCGGTGGGCCCCCGCCGTTCTGCCCGTGCTGCCCGTCCTGACTGTTCTGGCTCTCCTGGCGCTCCTGCCGGGCCTGCCCGTCCCGCCGGGCCCGCCCGTCCCGCTCGGGGGCGAGCCAGCCCCGCGACGCGTCCCTGAAGGGCTCGGCCGGGAGCACACCGAACATGGCCGCCAGCGAGGCGAAGCCGCGCAACTGCGCCTTCCCGAGCCGCCGCAGCGCCCGCCGCACGGACGACCACCCACCCGACGCCGCTGCCACGCCCTCCCCACCTTTCCGCCGCTCAGTGGGGCCGCCCGGTGAACCCGGCCGACAGACGCACGTGTTCCGGCGCGGTGGGCAGACTCCCCTCCGTCAGATCATGGCGGAAGAGGACGGAGCCGTCTGCCGCTTCCGAGGTCTCCCGGAAGCCCATGGCCGGATAGAGGCCCCGCACCCGGTGGTTCTTCGCGGTGGGCCGGTAGCGCGCGTGCACCGCGCCGGCGCCCGTGTCCCGGGCCTGCCGCAACACGGCCGCCAGGCAGGACTCCTCAATGCCCCGGGCGAACACCCGGCAGCTGAGCAGCATGTTGTCGATCATCCAGTCGCCGTCGTCGGCGATGCTCACCAGCACCGCGCCGACCAGGCCGTTCTCCCCGAACCGGTCCCGGGAGCGGATGGCGAGCACCAGATGGCGGCCGGAGTCCCGGCGGGCCCGCACATCGGCCTGCCGCAGGCGCTCGGTGGTCAGATTGAACTGATTGGTGCGCAGGGTCACCTGCGAGACCCGGGCGATCTCGTGCTCCCGCACCGGTGACAGCGAGACCTCGACACCCAGTCCGGCGAGATACTCCGCCAGGGAGCCCGCGCTCTCCTGGAGGTCCTGCCGGGCCGCGTCGGTACGATACCGCTCGGCGCGGGCGCGGTCCTCCGCCGTCAGTTCGGGCACGTCGAACCAGCCATCGGCGAGCAGTCTCTCGATGTGCAGCGCCGGCTCCCCGTCGAGGCGGATCACGGCGACTCCCGGCAGGCTCCCGGCCACCAGCCCGCATTCGAACGGCGAATCGTCGGCGAAGACCAGACTGTCCACGCCGAGGTTGAGACACCGGGCGATGTCCAGCAGATTGCCGTCCTTGGGCTCCCAGTTGGCGTTGATCCGCACGAAATCGTGCTCGCGCAGCGCCATGTCGGGGTGGTCGCGCAGCACCTGGAGCACCGGTTCGCGGTCGTTCTTGCTGCTCACGGCGAGCAGGACGCCCTGGGCGCCGAGCTGGGCGACCGCCCGCTGGAAGCCGCCGAAGGCCTCACCCCGGTAGGTGGTGGAGGCGGCGATGCCCTCGGGGCCGTCGTCGCCCAGGACGCCGTCCCAGAGGGTGTTGTCGAGATCGACGACCAGCACCTTCCTGGTCCGTCCGCGCAGTGCCCGGGCGAGGTGCCCGATCTCGCGCGCGTAGCAGGCGAGCAGCTCCTCGCCGAGGTGGACCCTCGCATAGGCGGCGAGCCTCGGCTCGGTGACCGGGCCGCAGGAGGCCACCAGCGGATCGAGGTCCACCACATGGACCCGGTCGTGGGCGCCGGCGAGCCGCAGCAGCCCGGCGTTGAACTCCCGCCAGAGAACACCGAGCCGGGCCCGCGACCGGGCGTCGACCAGCCGGCGGGTGTGGGCGCGCGGCAGCGGAAGGGTGTTGAGCACCAGGGTGCCGGTGGCATGGGCGAGATAGCGCTCCACGAGTGAGCCGATCAGGGCCAGTTTGGCGGTGGCGACCCGCTCCGCGTCCTCCACCAGCCAGGGGTGCGGCAGTTCGTCGAGGACTGCCTGGGCGTCCAGGACGCACAGGGCGATGTCGGCGCGGGCGCCGTACAGCTCGCTCCCGGTGTCCTGGAGGTCGCGGAGCCAGGAGCCGAAGTCGCCGGAGCGCAGATCGAGCAGGAAGCCGTGGCGGGCGAATTCGGCGGTGAGGGGGGAGGTGAGGCCACTGAGGGTGGAGTGGCCGGTGACGGCGACGGTGACGGTCCCGGTGACCTTCGCGACCTCGGGCGGGACATCGGCGGGGTCCAGCCGGGCCAGCAGTGAACCGGCCCGCACGAGGTCGGGGGAGGGCGCTCCCGCCGGGTCCCCGGCCGCCGCGAGTTCGGCGAGCAGAGCGGGCACCTGGAGGAATTCCCGGGCGAGCCGCCCTTCGTGGTGCAGGGCGCGCAGCCGGTCCAGGGGCCCGGTCCGCCCGCCCGCGGTGGTGTCCGACGCGACCGTGGCCATGGTGTCTCCGTTCGCTTGACGGGGGACGACGGGGCCGAGTCTGGCGGGCGGCCCTTAAGACACCCTTGCGGGAGGAGAGCCCGGTGGGAGGACGGCCTCGCGGGCGGGGCCCTCAGCACACCTCCGGGTACGGCGACACCGGCGCCCCGCCCCGGAGCGGGCGGTCCAGCGACGCCGGCCCGTCCAGCGCCGGCCCGTCCACGAGCGCGGAGAGCAGCCCGCCGAGGGCGCTGCGCTGCTCGGCGGTGAGGGGCGCCAGGATGTCCTCGGCCGCGGCCCGGCGCGCCTCGCGCAGGGCGCGGAGGGTGCTCCGGCCGGTGTCGGTCAGCTCGATCCTCGTCACCCTGCGGTTGTCGGGGTCCGGCGCGCGGCGCACACAGCCGCTCGCCTCCAGCCCGTCCACCAGTGTGGTCACGGCGCGCGGCACGACCTCCAGACGCGCGGCGATATCGGCCATGCGGGGCGCCGACTCGTAGTGCGTGAGCGTGCGCAGCAGCCGGGACTGGGCGGGGGTGATCGCGATATCGGCCGACTCCAGCTGCCGCTTCTGGCTGCGGTGGAGGCGGCGGCTCAGCCGCAGCAGCTGCTCGGCGAGCAGACCTTCGGGGTCGGGGGTGGTCATATCGGAACAATATCAGGACGTCGTTCATTGTGTATATAGGTAACAGTGAGCTATGCTCTCAAGATCTGACCCCATCCGATCCCATCCGGCCCTCATTCGACCCCCTTCAATCCCGCTCCGCCCCCTTCGGCCCTCACTGGATTCGCATCCGATCCCGCCCGTATCCGCGAAGGAGCCCATGCGCACCGAATCGATCCCGTGGACACCCCCCGCCGCCCCCGCCGGCGGACCGGAGCAGCCGCCCGCCCAGGTGCGGCGGATTCTCCGGCTCTTCCGTCCCTACCGCGGCCGTCTCGCCCTCGTGGGGCTGCTCGTCGGCGCGGCCTCCCTGGTCTCCGTCGCCTCGCCGTTCCTGCTGCGCGAGATCCTCGACACCGCGATCCCCCAGGGCCGCACCGGACTGCTCACCCTGCTCGCCTTCGGCATGATCCTCACCGCGGTGCTGAACGGCGTCTTCGGAGTGCTCCAGACGCTGATCTCCACCACCGTCGGCCAGCGCGTCATGCACGATCTGCGCACCGCGGTCTACGCACAGCTCCAGCGCATGCCGCTCGCCTTCTTCACCAGGACCCGCACCGGGGAGGTCCAGTCCCGCATCGCCAACGACATCGGCGGCATGCAGGCGACCGTGACCTCCACCGCCACCTCCCTCGTCTCCAACCTCACGGCCGTGATCGCCACCGTCGTCGCGATGCTCGCCCTGGACTGGCGGCTCACCCTCGTCTCGCTCCTGCTGCTCCCGCTCTTCGTGTGGATCAGCCGCCGGGTGGGCAATGAGCGCAAGCGGATAACGACCCAGCGCCAGAAGCAGATGGCGGCGATGGCCGCGACCGTCACCGAGTCGCTCTCGGTCAGCGGCATCCTCCTCGGCCGCACCATGGGCCGGTCCGATTCGCTGACCAGGTCCTTCGCCGGGGAGTCCGAGCGGCTGGTCGATCTGGAGGTGCGCTCCAGCATGGCCGGGCGGTGGCGGATGTCCGTCATCGGCATCGTGATGGCCGCGATGCCCGCCCTCATCTACTGGGTGGCGGGAACCGCCCTCCAGAGCGGTGGCCCCTCGATCTCCCTCGGCACCCTGGTCGCCTTCGTCTCGCTCCAGCAGGGCCTCTTCCGCCCCGCCGTGAGCCTGCTCTCCACCGGCGTGGACATGCAGACCTCCCTCGCGCTCTTCCAGCGGATCTTCGAGTACCTCGACCTCACCGTGGACATCACCGAGCCCGAACATCCCGTCCGGCCGGCGAGAATCGGCGGCGAGGTCCGCTTCGAGAACGTCGGCTTCGCCTACGACCGGGCGCAGGAGACCCCCACCCTCACCGGCGTGGAGGTGACCGTGCCCGAGGGCGGCAGTCTCGCCGTCGTCGGTGCCACCGGCTCCGGAAAGTCCACCCTCAGCTATCTGGTGCCCCGGCTGTACGACGTCACCGAGGGCCGGGTCACGCTGGACGGCGTCGATGTACGGGACCTGGACTTCGACACCCTGGCCAGGGCCGTGGGCGTCGTCTCGCAGGAGACCTACCTCTTCCACGCCTCCGTCGCCGACAATCTGCGCTTCGCCAAGCCGGACGCCACCGACGCGGAGATGGAGAAGGCGGCCCGTGCCGCGCAGATCCACGACCACATCGCCGCCCTCCCCGACGGGTACGAGACCCTCGTCGGCGAGCGGGGATACCGCTTCTCCGGAGGGGAGAAGCAGCGGCTGGCCATCGCCCGCACGATTCTGCGCGACCCGCCCGTGCTCATCCTGGACGAGGCGACCAGCGCCCTGGACACCCACACCGAACACGCCGTCCAGCAGGCCATCGACGCGCTCTCGGCCGGCCGGACCACCATCACGATCGCCCACCGGCTCTCCACCGTGCGGGACGCGGACGAGATCATCGTCCTGGACGGGGGCCGTATCGCCGAGCGCGGCACCCATCAGGAGCTGCTCGGCATCGGCGGACGGTACGCGGAGCTGGTGCGCGGCGACACCCGGACGACGGAACCGGCCGTGCCGTGACCTGTGCCCCGGTGAGTGCCCTCCGGCTCCCTACCGCTGGAGCGCGGGCTCCCGCTCCAGCAGCCGGGTGATCTCCCGCACGGCGGCCCGCCCGGCCCGGTTGGCCCCGATGGTCGAGGCCGAGGGCCCGTACCCCACCAGATGGACGCGCTCGTCCCGTGCGGCACGGGTGCCGTCCATCCGGATGCCGCCGCCCGGCTCGCGCAGTCGCAGCGGCCGGAGGTGGTCGATCGCCGGCCGGAAGCCGGTCGCCCAGAGGATCACATCGGCCTCCACCGTCCGGCCGTCGTCCCAGTCCGCCCCCGTGGGGGTGATCCGGTCGAACATCGGCAGCCGGTCCAGCACACCCGACGCGCGGGCCCGCCGGACGGCGTCATTGAGCGGCAGCCCGGTCACCGAGACCACACTCTCCGGCGGCAGCCCCCGCCGCACCCGCTCCTCGACCCGGGCGACCGCCTCGCGGCCCGCGCTCTCGCCGAAGTCCCCCGACACGAAGACCGGCGGCCGCCGGGTCACCCAGAACGTTCGCTCCGCGTGCGGCGCGATCTCCATCAGATGCTGGGTCCCCGAGGCCCCGCCGCCCACCACGATCACCCGCCGCCCGGCGAACTCCTCGGGCCCCCGGTATCCGGCCGTGTGCAACTGGCGCCCCCGGAAGGTCTCCTGTCCCGCGTAGCGCGGCCAGAAGGGCCGGTCCCAGGTGCCGGTGGCGTTGATCAGCGCACGCGCCGACCACTCCCCGTCCGAGGTCTCCACGAGCAGCCGCCCGCCCCCGCCCTCCCGCACCGACGTGACATCGACCGGCCGGCGCACCCGCAGCCCGAAGCGCTCCTCATAGGCGGTGAAGTACTCGCCGATCACCTCGGACGAGGGCCGTGCGCCATCGGCCCCGGTCAGCTCCATGCCGGGCAGGGCGTGCATCCCGTGCACCCGGTCGTAGGTCAGCGAGGGCCACCGGTACTGCCAGGCGCCGCCCGGGCGGGGAGCGTGGTCCAGCGTCACGAAGTCCTCGTCCGGTACGAGCCCCACCCGCCGCAGATGGTGGGCGGCGGAGAGACCCGCCTGCCCGGCCCCGATGACGGCCACATCGACTTCGCGCACCCCAGAATCGTTCACGTTTCTACTAACTAGCCGGAAGCCATGGATCTTCCCGCACCCCGCACCCGGCACCCCGCCCGGCCCACCGTCCCGAACCCGCCGGACTGCCCTGCGCCCCGCCCCGCCCCGGCCCGGGAGAGAATGCCCCCATGCCCGGACCCTTCACCACCAAGCTGCTCGACCTCACCACCGGCTCCCAGGAGACGGTGACCGATCTGACCCCGGCCTGCGAGCGGTTCCTCCGCTCGGCTGCGGCCGGCCGCGACGGCCTGCTCCATGTCTTCGTCCCCCACGCCACGGCGGGAATCGCCGTTATCGAGACGGGCGCGGGCAGCGACGACGACCTCCTCGCCGCCCTCCGCACCCTCCTCCCGGCCGACGACCGCTGGCACCACCGCCACGGCACCCCCGGCCACGGCCGCGACCACGTCCTCCCGGCGCTCGTCCCCCCGCACGCGACCCTCCCCGTGATCGCCGGGAGACTGTCGCTGGGGACCTGGCAGTCGGTGTGCCTGGTCGACACCAATGTCGACAATGCCAACCGTCAGGTGCGGCTGAGCTTCCTCGGCTGAGCAAGATCATCCTGGAGTCGGCCGTCCAATCTCCGTACTCTGCGTGTTCGCAACGGAGAGAGTGCGCGCGGTACGGACCAGAACGTGATCGAACGGCCCTATGACGGCGCGGCAAGTGCCTGCTCGGCGTTGGCAGGCTGTCCCGGATGAAGCTCGCCACGACCTCCCCGGAGCGGCAGCGCGCCGACGTGCTCGCCGCGGCCGCCTCGATCGGCGGCCATATCGTCGGCTGGGCCGACGACTGGGAGGTCTCGGATCCCGGGGAACATCTGCGCGGACTCGCCGCGTGGACCGTGAGCCCGCACAGGAAGGACGGTGCGGCCCATGTGCCCCACCGTCCATCCCTCTGTGCTCAGTCTTCCGGCGCACTCTCCCGTACCACCCAGGACAGATGCTCTTCCGAACCTCCCTCGACAGAGAGCACAATCCATTCCGGCACCTCGTATGTGTGCTCCCCGGCCACCCGGGCCCGGGCCCGCTCCGGACCCAGCGCGTCATAGATCCCGTACGCGGCCTGGGCCGGCAGCGGGGTATGGACCGTGGGCTCCGCCAGGGCCCGGCCGCGCACCGTCGTGGAACCATCGGCGTGGCGGACGCTCAGCTCCAGCCGTCCGGCGGCCTGCTCCCCGGTCCGCTGCCGTCGCGGTCGAAGTCCCCAGACAGCCGCGGCGGTGACGGATTCTCACCCGTCGGCAGGCGTGATTCGCCACTCCGTCAGATGCGGACCTCGCTGCCTTCCCAGAGTATGGTCGAACGATTGTCCGGCCGGACACTTAAGGGTGGATTCTTGGTACTCGCCCTGGTTCGGACTGCGTCTTCCTCTGAAGATCTCACCAGGAGTCACTCACGTGACCGCCTCCGTGCGCTGTGGGCGGCCCTCGTCGGCAAGGGGTGGGATTCATGACGGATCGCTTCGTACGGATGGTGCGCGGTGTGCGCCTGATCGCGGTGGCGTTGGCGACGGTCGCGGGGACGGCGCTGATCGCGGCACCGCCGGCCAGCCCCGCGGAGAGCTGTGGGACCCATCAGGTCTGTGTGTGGGACCAGGCCGACAACACGGGGCAGATCATCCGGTTCGACGCGCCGGCGGACGGCACCTGTATCTCCGCCACCCAGACATGGCCGGACGGGACCACCGCGGCCGTGCGCAGCGTCTACAACCAGCTCGACACCGGCTCGGTCGCCCAGCTGACCCCCACCGACTGCTCGGGCGAGTCCACCGGGGAGGTCCTGGGCCATAAAACCGGCGCGAACACCCAGGACATCGGGTCCTTCCGGGTGTTCCGGGGCTGCGCCCCCGGGAATGTCTGCTTCTGGGCGAACGGTGACTTCACCGGCGAGATGGCGACCAGGCCGTGGGCCAACTTCTGCCAGAACACCAGGGGGATCACGGCCACGGCCGTCTACAACAACAGCGGCAGCACCATCAATCTCTACGCGGGCAACTTCTGTCTGGGGGCCAACTGGCTCCGGACCATCGACACGGGCAGAGCCGCCCCGCTGAGCCAATGGGTGGGCCGCTGGAACCTCGCCTGACACGGAGCACTTGGCGCAGCGCACACGCCCCGTCCCATCGAGCCCGAGGGACGGGGCGTGTGCCTGTTCCTGATGGTCAGGGCACCGCACACGTGCGCTGATTCCGCTCCTGAGATTCGCGGCGGGCTGCGCCAGGGCGGTATCCCCGAGGTTCTCCGTCCTGCCCCGATCCGGGGGCGGGACGGAGAGTTCCCGGCGCGGGTCTAGCTTTCGATGCCGTAGTAGTCGGCGAGGAACTGGACGATCTGATCGGCGTGGGGGAGGAGCTGGGGGAGGTGGGCGGTGAGGGCGTTGCGGGTGGCGGTGGTGAGTTCGCCGAGGGAGCCGGTGGCGGTGGCGGTGTAGGGGTCGAGGCGTTGGATGAGCTGGTAGTTGCTGGGGATGTCGATGTCGTGGAGGGCTTTCTCCACGGGGGGTGCGTCGGCGGGTGGAACGGGCGGGAGGATGCGGGAGATGTAGGTGACGCGGTGGAGGATGCGCCAGCAGGGGGGTTTGGTGTCGGACTGGCGGGCCTGTCGGAGCGCTGCGGCCGCGGCGTCGTTGCTGTTCGCGAGCCAGGTGGGGTCGGCGACCTTGTTGTAGAAGTCGTCGAAGTGGGTGTTGTCCTGGCCGAGGTAGAAGGTCATGAAGCGGTACGCGTCGACCTTGCCGGGCACCAGGACCGGTTTGCCGGCGTCGTACCGGGGCTTGTTGTCGGTGCCGTACTGCTGGAGGTCGCGGGTGGGGCTGCAGACGACATCGAGGCTGTGGGTGCGGCTGGATTCCTTGGAGCGGTGACGGGTGACGGTCATGCCGCCGCCGACGGAGGCGTCGAACTGGACGCCGGCGCCGACTCCGGCGATTTCGAAGCCGATGTCGACGGAGGCGGTGACGGAGCCGGAGAGGCTGTAGGAGCCGCCGGTGGTCTGGGTGACGACGTCGACGGTGCTGGTGGACTCGGCGAAGAAGCCGCCGTCGGCGGTCCAGACGTAGGTGTTGGCGATGTTGCGGTTGGCGAAGGCGTCCTGGGACTGTGAGGGCGCGCTCTTGTCGGGGGCCGGGGGCAGGGGTCCGGAGAAGGACTCCAGGAGGCGCTGGGCCCGGCCGGCGGTGGGGTCGCTGTCCCCGGTGTCGGTCGAGACATTGTTGTAGTAGCTCTCCAGCTCCTGGCTCTCGCGCAGGATGCGCCGCTTGAGCGCGTACGCCTCACGGGGTTTGAAGTAGCTGTACTCCCCGTACCCTCGCGCGTTCGGGTAGGCGGGGTCGAGGACCTTGCCGTGTTCGTCGAAGCCGACCGCCCCGTCCAGGGTGCCCTGCTTGGTGTACTGCGGATTCAGCGGGAAGTCGATGATGTTCCAGTCCTTGGGGATGTCCGGGTTCGGCAGCATCCGGTAGGCGACCAGCGCCCCGGTGTGCGCCAGGCGCAGGGCGTAGACGTCGGCGGTCTCGGACTGGACGAGGGCGTAGCCGGTGTTGGCGGGCACGTAGCGTTGGCCGATCGCGGTGTTGAGGATGTGGTCGCGGTCTTCCCAGTGGCCGGTGAGGGTGGCGGAGGTGTCGCGTTCGGTGGTGGTGCCCTGGGAGACGGAGGTTTCGTCCGTCCAGGCGTTGGAGAACTCGAAGCTGCCGCCGACCTTGGCCCGGACGGTGACCTGGGCCAGCGGTTCGGCGGTGCCGAAGCCGAGCGGCGCGGTCAGCAGCAGGATGTGCTCGTCGACCTCGACTCCGGCGGCGAGGTGGAAGGCGGTGTTGACGCTTTTCTCGGTGGAGGAGGAGAGGGTGGAGGTGACCTGTTCGGCCTGGCGGAAAGTGACGCTGGAGCAGCCCTCGGGATCATGAACCGTGGAGGTGAGGTTCTCGGAGGGGACCGGAGGTGCGCCTTCGATGTACCCGATGAGCTGGGGGTCGTACTGGACCTGGCTGACCCATTCACTGACGAGGTCGCCGACCTTGTAGCCGGTGGTCAGATGCCAGGTGCCGTCGGTGGTGTGGGTGTAGGCGCGCTTGAGGACACCGCGGGTCTCACCGGTGGCTGTGTACTGGACGTCGGCGTACTCGCCGGCGGCGGGCGGGGTGGAGACGAGTTCCTGGAAGGAAGTGCGGACTCCGGCCAGCGCCGAGCGGACGGAGGCGGTGTCCGTGGACACGGGAGCGGTGGACAGCAGGGTCTTGGGGCGGGTGTCGTCCGTGCCCAGGTCGAGGTTGTTGCCGCGCAGGGACTGGTCGGCGACAGACTTGGCGGTGACCGCGGTGGAGGCGTCGTCGAAGGGCCAGTACCCGAGGAGGTCCTGCTTGTCGCCCTTGAGCCGGGTGAAAAGGCTGTCGAGGATCTCCTCCGGGGTGCGGGCGGTGCGCCACAGCCGCACCTCTTCGAGGGTGCCGCCGTAGAAGTCGCTGTAGGCCCCGGACTTCTTGAGGGCGGCGAAGGTGAGCTGGTCGTCGCCCCACTCGGTCAGCGGGTTGGGGTCGGGGGTGTCGGTGGGGATCGGGAGGCCGTTGTGGTAGAGGGTGAAGGAGGAGGCGCCCGGGTCGGGGTCGGTGGCCCACCTGGCGCCGCGGAGTTTCAGGTCGAATCCGCCGACGGGGTCGGCGGCGGTGTTGCCGGTGTTCTCCTCGAACGTCCAGCGGGCGAGCAGGGCCTCGTCACGCGGCTGGAGAGGGGTGCCGAGCCGGTCGGTGTCCCGCGCCTTCCCCCAGATCCGCACCTCGCCGACCGTCCCGGTCAGTGGATAGCGGCTGGCGCCGTCCTGGGCGCGGCCGATCTCCAGCACCCCGTCGTTGCCCCGCGGGCCGGGGCCGGTGTAGCGGGTGGTGCCGTAATCATGTCCGTCGACGAAGAACTGGATGTCCTGCCACTCCTCGACATCCACCCGCTCGATCACGTCGAGCGTCTGCACGGTGGTGTTCCCATCACTGTTGGTGATGGGGAAGTCGCGCGCCTTCTTGACCTCCTGGGTGGTGCGGCCGGCCCGGCGTACGACGGCGATGCGGTGGAAGCCGGCGGACAGCGCGGTGGAGGAGGTGAACCGCTTGACGACCGGTCCCGGCTCCTCGAACGCGAACTCCAGCTTCCCGTTCGCGAGGACGGAGAGCTGATACGGAACGCTCCCGCCGGCCCCGTCGGCGAGCCGCCCCTTGGAGATGAGGCCCTGCCGGGCACCGATGGTGTCGATGGTCGCGAAGACTTCGATCGTCAGATCACCGGTGATGTCCAGCTGATCGGCGTCCGGGGTCTCCGCCCAGGAGGAGCCGTCGAACCGCAGCGCCCACGACTGCTCGTACACCGCCGCCAGATGCGCCCACTCCCCGCACCGGTGGCTCTCCCGCCCGGCACGGACCTTGTCGCCCACCGCGGCCTGGACGCGGTAGGTCATGGGGATGGAGTCGGATGCGGCCGGGTTGCCCCAGACGCCGCCGTGGTGGTTGTTGCCGCTGATGTCGGTGAACCGCTGCTGTCCGTCGGCGGACGTGGTGCCGGTGCGGTCCTTCTCGTAGATCCAGGCCCCGGTCAGACCCGGCTCACCCGCGGTGACCCGGCGGAAACGGTCGGCGTCGATGTCCGCGCCGGACCGTGCCGTGCTCCAGGTCCGCAGCTCCCCGAGCCGGCCGGAGAAGAAGGTGGCGGAACCGCCGCTGTCGGTGCGGCCCACGATGGTCTTGGCGCCGGAGGCGGGCGGTGCGGCAGCGGTGCGGCGGGCCACCTCCGCTCCGTCGCGGTAGATGACCTGGGCGAGGGTGGTGCGGTCGAAGGTGACCGCCCAGTGGTGCCACGCCCCGTCGGTGATGGCGGTGGGGGTGGTGAGGAGCTCGGCGTCGCTGTCCGTGCCGAAGCCGAAACTGAAGGTCCCCTCCGGGGTGAAACCGACGGTCAGGCCGCTGGTGCCGTCCGCGACGACGGTGTCGACGACGTTGTGGCCGGTGGCGCGCTGGAGCCAGCACTCGATGGTGAAGTCCGTCCCGGCCGGGTTGAAGCCGTCGATCTGCAGGGCGTCGTCGCTGCCGTCCAGGAGCATGCCGCCCGCGACGGGGTCGGGGAGCAGGGTGAGTGCCGCCTTCGTCTGCCCGCGGTTGAGGTGCAGGAGCCGGGCCCGCGCGCCGGTGAGCAGGCCGGGTTTGAACCATGCCTCCGCGCTCAGATCCCCGGCCGGGGTGGTGACCTGGTCCAGCAGGCCGTCGGGGAGGGCGAGGAGCTGGGCCGTGCCGTCGAAGGTGAACGCGCGCCCCGGGGAATCCGCCCCCCAGCGCGAACCGTAGCCGGTGACCAGCACGGCCGCGGTGCCGTTGGGTACCGAGGTATCGGCCTTGGCCGCGCTGACCGTGACCCATCGCGACCCTCCGGTGAGCGAGGCCCCCGGGCGGGACGCGGTGGCCAGCGATGTGTCGTAGGGCACCAGGGACACCACCGCCCCCGCCGACTCGGCCGGTGGTTCGACGGTGACGGTGACCCTGGTGCCGCCCGCCTCCACGGCACCGGTCACCTGATGGACGGTGTCACCGATCCTCAGATATCCGGCAGCCGGCAGTGCGACGGGGGTGCCGGCCGCGAGGGTGACCACGGTGCCCTGGACCGAGTCCACCGTGCCCACCGGGACACTCTCACCGGGCGTCCCGTTGACGACCGCCGCCAGCTCCCGCGCCGCGCGCGGCACCCCGGGGAACGTCTCGCTGTCCGTGCCCCGCACGATCGTCAGATCGCACAATCGGGCGGCGACCGAACTGTCCGCGATGGTGATGACCGTCCCCGAACCCAGGTCCACCCCGGGGTCACGGGCGGTGAACCGGAGAGTCTGCCCGCCGCCGGTCAGCTGCTGCACACCCCGCAGGGTGCCGGTGTCGAGATAGGCGGCGAAGAACTGACCGTTCGCGCCCCGGAAGTAGAGCGCCACCCGCCCGTCCGCACCGTCCATCAGGAACGGCGCGGTATCGGTGCGCGCGAACCTCAGCAGCCCCCCGGCGCAGCTCAGACCGGCCACGTCGACACTGATAGGGACCAGGGCGACATCGCCGACGCCCAGGAGCCGGTTCAGCTCGTCCTGGGCGGCCTTGATCTCCGCCCGCTTGGCGAGAAGGTCCCCGTTCAGCTTGTCGAGCTCGGAGGTGATCTCCGCCCGGCGGGCAATCAGGGAAGCCAGCTGCGGAGTGGGCGCCGCTCCCCCTCGCGTTCCGGAGAACAGCGTGCCATTGGCCTCGCCGGCCTCGGTCGCACCCC
Organism: Streptomyces sp. NPDC001889; assembly: GCF_053594535.1. Lineage (NCBI taxonomy): Bacteria > Bacillati > Actinomycetota > Actinomycetes > Kitasatosporales > Streptomycetaceae > Streptomyces > Streptomyces sp. NPDC001889. Next base: position 181,325 of record NZ_JBSFER010000017.1, on the reverse strand, counting down.
CCCTGCCGGCCATGATCAGCCATGTGTCGTCGATGGCGTGCTGCAGACGGAAGGAACCAGGGAAGGAGCCGTCGATGTACCAACGGGCTTTCTCAGGCACCGGATCGGTGTATTCGCACCCTACGGTGTCAATCGTCCTGCCCTCCCACGGCATGAGGATGCTCGTCGGGAAGTCGCCGGGCAGGTTGATGCCGTACAGAGCCACGGCAGGGTTGCCGTAGCGCCCGGCCACCCCGGTGAGCGGCAGCGCCCACCACTGGCCATCCCAGCGATAGGTAATGGTTTGCCCGGAGGGAAGGTATGTCGTGCCTTGCAGCTTGTAGGTCCATCCCAGCGCGTCCCGGTTCCCGCTCGTGATGGACGAGATCGTCGCGTCCAGCCGCTGTCCCTCGGCCGTGAGGGGATCGATGTCCTGCTGGATCCCGGCCGCCTGCTCCTCCAGCCGGGGAATGAGCCCTTCCAGGGTTTTGGCCCTGTCCATGCCCTGCTCCTGCGCCAGGCCCAGCTCGGCCAGGGTGACCGCGTCGGGGATGTCCGCGAGCCGCCCGTCGATCCCCACACCGAAGTCGATACTCGCGAGATGCGCCTCGGCCGACGAGTCCCCGGCGGGGCGGGTGGCGAAGGCGAGCAGAACCCTCGCCTGGCGTTTGACGGGCTGCGCCTCGGCCCGGTAGCCGGAGGCGGCGTCCTCCTGCTGGTAGTAGAGCGTCGCGGCGAGTCCGGAGACGGTGTCGCGGCCGGCGACGGTGAAGCTGTCGCGGCGGACCCCGGGGTGGTCACCGACCGGGGCGGAGGAGGCCACCCACTGCGGAGAGGAGTCCAGATGGGCGTGGGCGGCGGTGTCGGTCTGGTCGTGGGCGGTGGTGCCACTGCCTTCGTCGAAGCGGTAGTAGGCCACCAGACCGGGCTCGTTGCCGATCAGCCGGTAGCGGCTGCTGTCGACGATCTCGCTCTGGCCCCGTGCCCGTTTCCAGATCCGCAGCTCGTCAATGGTCCCGCTGTAGAACGGACCGTGTTCCCTGGCCCCGATGTGCACCAGCGCCGACTCGTCACCGGAGGCCGGCAGGACCTTGCTGCCGCTGAAGGCCCCGTCGATGTAGAGGGTGGCGGCGGTGCCGTCGAACGAGGCGGCGATGTGCGCCCACGTGTCCGGCGTGATGGTCTGCTCCGAGGTGAGGGTGCCGCCGCTGTGATCGAGCGCCACCTGACCGCCATCGGTGATCCGCAGCTGGAAACCACCCTGCTCCGGACCGTCCCACCGGGCGACGACCGGACCGCCCGCCGCCCCCGGCCGGACCCACGCCTCCACCGCGTAGGCCCCGCCCTGGAACTTCAGCGCGGACGCCTCCCCCACGTTCAGATAATTGTTGACGCCGTCGAACTGGAGCGCGGTCTCGGCATGCCGGGTGTCGGGGACCAGCGGGACCAGTGCCTTGCCGGTGAACGGGCAGATACCGGGCGCCCGCTCGTACACCGACCCCCGGTACTGCGGGTCGGGGCTGGTCCAGTAGCGGCTGCCCTGCGTGTTGAACAGCCCGTCCGGGTCCTGCTCAATGCTGAAGGAGTCGATCCGGCGCGTGGCGCTGTTGTGGGCGAAGAACTGCCACCGCTGCTGCCCCTGCACCGCGGTCGGGGTGAGGACGGCGGTGAACCGGCCCCCGGTCAGGTTGCGGATCAGGTCCAGCTCCTGCGTGGGCTCGAAGAACGCCTTCCCGTCCATGTCGGCCGGGCCGAGGCTGTCCTTCTCCGACGCGGGCAGCGTCTTGTGCCGGCTGCGCTTGAACCGCACCTCCGCCACCGGCTTCAGCCGCCCCCCGACCAGCAGGAACCGGTCGCACAGCAAGGTCCCGTCCACGACCGGCGCAGGGGTGGTGCCCGTCTTCACCACATCCGCCCGGCCCCTGTCCCCCGTGGAACTCACACCGTCGGCGAGGGTGAACACCGCGTCCACATGACCCGCGTCGATCGACTGCCGCAGCACCACCACATGCGAGCCGTCGGAGACCACCTGGAACGGGGCGCCGGGCGCGGTCAGCCGCGCGGTGGAGGACAGGAACGGGTCCGTCTCCTCCGGCGTCAGGAGGTCGTTGGGTCCGGCCTCGGTCCGGCCGCCCTTCTTCACCACCGGCATCGCGGTCGCGCCGGCCACCGCGTAGCCGACCTTCACCACCTCGGTGGGGAAGGGTAACTCGGCCGGGTTCTCCGACCAGTACGCCACATCCAGCTCCCCCTTCTTCTCGTCGAAGGAGGACAGGTCGAGAACCGCGTAAACGATCCTCCGCTTGTCGTCGACGGCGAACGCGATCACCGTGCCCTGATGACGCACCATCGTGGTGTGGGTGTAGGTGCGGTCGCTGTAGATCTTCACCAGACTCTGATCAGCCGTGCTCATGAACCATCCCTCGGACAGGCCATGCCCTGCGAAGCAGGGCGTGGGGCAGACGGGTGGAGCAAACGCCGGACAACAGAAAGAAGCCGCCCCAAGGGGCGGCAAAGACGCGGTCAACACGAGGCCGGGCACAGCAGACCACACCCCACCCCCACCGGATATCGAACACACAGCCAAAAGCCCTCGCACAGTTACGGAATGGCGCATACCCCCTGCCCGCCACAGGAAGGACGCCCTCACCGCCACCACAACACGTCACACCGCACCAGCCACCACCACGGCGAATACCACCCCGCCCAACCACCCGCCGTGGCGCACCATCAAGCTGAACCGTTCAGCTCAATGGTGAAGAATGACCCGGAGTCTCCCCTCGCGGTGTCGGCCGTTGCGCCTTCCATCGACACTGAGATGGCAGACCAACGAGCTGGGACGTGGTGCCCTGGGGCTTTGCCACGCTGTTGAAGCCCCGTGAAACGAGTATCGAGCCGGAGTCCCTCACCGCCTGTTCGGGCGCGGGCTCCGCGCCGGGCGCTCGGCCGTCCGCGCTCAGTTGGTGCCGATGCGGCGGACGCGGGTCATGCCCTGGCCGGGATAGATCTGGAGGTCGGGGTTGGCCAGGGGGGGTGCCCCTCGCGGCCGAACATCCGCAGCAGATCGTAAGCCCGCACCTGGTGGGTGATGAGCGACCCGGCCACCCGCAGCATGTCCGGCCAGTGCGTGGCGATCTTCTCGCAGTCGACCTTGTTGCAGGCCACGTCCTCCAGCGGTCCGGACCCGGCCGACGGCTTTTCTCCGTCGGGCAGGTCGGACCGCCGGAACCGCTGATCGGCCAGGTCACGGAAGCGCGGGGCGAAGCGGAATCCGAGCATCTTGTACAGGCCAAACGCCAGGTCGGAGTACGAGGCGTTATCGGTCGCCACCATCTCCGGCTTCACCCCGCCGTCCGGGTTCAGCGGGGTGTCCAGGGTGTAGAGGCTGTCGCGCGGGCTGCCGCGCACCACCATCGCGCCAATACCGGCGACTTGGTCGTTGACGGCGTTGAGCCAGGTCACGCCGCGTTTGCAGCCGCAGTACTTGGGCGAAGGCCCGGCGTTGATGCTCTTGACGGGGACGACGAAGCGCGGGCCGTCGACGGAGGCGAGCAGTCCGCCGCCCCGCATCTGGGCCGGCTCGATGCGGGACTGCGCGCCGATCAGCGCGGCGTTCGCCGCGGTGATGGTGTCGGCGCGCACGTGGTTCCGGTCGACGTGCGAGAGCCGCGAGCGGGTCAGCGCCTTGTTCTTCGGGTCGACGACCGGGGTCAGCCCGATGTCGCCGCTCTGGGAGACCAGCAGGGCGAGCAGAACGACGACCTGCTTGTCGACGCCGAGACCGGGACCGTCGCCGGGCTCACGGCATCCACCGTCCGCGCCGGCGCCGCGGCCGGCCGCATGAAACCCGGATTCGTCCAAGGCCACGGCGACGACTTCAGCGTCCTGCCCGACCCCACCGGCCACCTCCAGCTGACCGGTGACATGGTGAGGGACCTGTACGACCGGCACGGCCGGCAGTTCGGCCCGTGGGAGAAGTGGTGCTCCGGCTGGAGGAGTCGCTGTTCCCGTCGATCCCCGATGTCGCGGTGTGTCGGTCGACGTGAGCGACGAAGCGGTGCACAGAGAGGCCCGAAGCACGGTGGGCTGGGGTGTCTGTCCCGATGGTGGGAGCTGGTCACGGCGGATTCGCGGCTCCTGCCTGCGCTCTCCCGCTGATCCGGCCGTGGAGCGGCATGCGGAGAGTACCGGCCGCGGGGGAGGCGGATTTCATCGCCTCCCCCGCGGCCCGGTGCGAACGTCAGACGCAGCGTCCGTCCATCCAGCCGGTGAGGTCCTTCGTCCACGAGGTGGCCAGCCGGGTCACATCGGCGTCCAGCGCCCGCTGCCAGGAAGCGTGGTTGCCGGAGGCCGGCGGGGGCGGCTCCTTCCAGTCGACGACGTCGTACCACTTGGGGAAGCCGGTGAGGGCCGCGGAGAGGCCGGCGGCGCCGACCCGGCTCCGGAGCTCTGGAGCCAGCTCCTCGTCATGTGTGTAGATCATGATCTCCTGGGACGCGATGCGCTCCGCGACCGGTGCGAGCACCTCGTTCCAGGCCGTCTCCCGTACCGACGGGTCGCTGTGGAGGAGGAACTGCTTCGTTTCCCCCTTCACCTCCACCATCACGACCACGCCGAGGGACCTGGCGCTGTCGAGCCACTCGCGGAACGTGTACACGGTCTCGCCCGTGTAAGGGCCGCGCGTGATGGTGCGTCCCTTGAGCGGGTTCGTCCCGCTCGCCCACGGCAGCTCCGAGACGGAACCGTTCGGTCCGGTCAGCCCGTTGGTGCTGGCGTTGTGCCACATCACGGCCTTGGTGCCGTTCTTGGTCAGCCGCAGATCGGCCTCCACCCCGGCTGCGCCCCAGCTCTTCTCCTGGGCGAGGCCCCTGGGGTGGTTCGGTGCACGGATCTGGTCGACTGTCGAGGCCTGCGCCTGCTGGGGATACCCGCCGTGCCCGAATACAGCGGGACAGTAGGGCAGCGTGGCGGGGCTGGTGTACCCCTCGATCATGTGGACCCGGCCGAAGGTCCAGTTGCCCGGCTGGGACTCCCAGCTGTGCAGGGGGCTGTTGAGGGCACCGTCGGACCTGGCGGTGAAGGTGATCGTCTTCACCCGTCCGTCGGAGTAGCCGTAGAGAGTGGCCAGGTCGTCGCGGCCGTCCCCGTTGAAGTCGCCGGTGACGATCTTCATGCGCGCATGGTCGTACGAGCCCGCCGGGAGGACCAGCATGTCCCGCCGGTTGCCGAACTTTCCGTCCGTGCCGAGACGGAACCCGATCACCGCGTCGTGCCCGTCTGCGTAGTTGTACCAAGCAGCCAGTTCGTCACGGCCGTCACCGTCGAAGTCACCCGCGTGCAGACTCGGCTGCCGGAACGTCCAGCCCGTGGACTCCCAGCCGTGCACGGGCTCGGCGAACCCGCCATCGGTCCGCCCGGCCCAGTACATCAGCTTCACGCTGCCGTCCCGGTACCCGTACAGCGCCGCGAGGTCGTCGCGGCCGTCCCCGTTGAAGTCGCCGGTGGCGAATTTCATGCGGTTGACGTGCCAGCCATCCCCAGGGGCCCGCTGGAAGGAGGAGAAGTGCCCGCCGAAACCGCCGTCCGGGCGAGCGAGCATCGTGAAGAGTTTGTCGCTGCCGTCCCCGTAGGCGTACCAGACGGCGACGTCGTCACGGCCGTCCCCGTTGAAGTCGCCGGCCTGGGCGGTCATGGCCTCGAAATTCCAGTTGCCCGGCTCCGCGGTCCAGGAATGGAGAGGAGCCGCAAAGCTGCCGTCTCCACGGCCGAGCCAGGTCAGCAGGGTGACCCGGCCGTTCTCGTAACCGTAGAAGGCCGCGAGGTCGCCCACACCGTCCCCGTCGAAGTCGCCGGTGAGGCGCTTCATGTTCTCGGCCCAGTAGTTGCCCGCGGGGGTCTCCCAGCCCACCCCGGGCGCGGCGAAAGCGCCGTCCGGGCCCGCGAGGAAGGTGCGTACGGCGTCGTGCCCGTCTGCGTAGTCGTACCAGGCGGCCAGATCGCTGCGGCCGTCGCCGTTGTAGTCGTGGCGGACACCGGTGCCCGGTCCGGCCGCCTCACTGGCCGGCGCATCCGCCGTGCCGTCGAATGCGGCGGCCGTCCCTGCTGGTTGCCCGGGCGCGGCGGTCGCACTGCCGGCGCCTGCGGACAGGCCGAGCAGAGCGAAGCACAGCACGGCCGAGCCCACTGCCATGGAGGGTCTCCTCATGCAGCTCTTCACATCCCTTGCCGTCGAACGAGAGAAAGGCACCCCTCGGCGGGGGTGCGCGGGGGCGGGCCTCGCCCGGCCGGATCGTTCATCCCGCCACAGCCATGGCGAAGACGGCGACCGACGCCTGCTGGGCCGTCGATCATTAGATCATTCAAGATCCTCCTGGGATCGGTGAAGCAGGAGACGCCCCGGCTGCCATCGGCGCCCGGGGCACCACCCGCCACTCCCACCCCCCAGGTCGTCTCTTCTGAGTCTTGCTGGGCTCGCCGAGACCGCCCCGCGGTGCCGGACACCGATCGCCGCACAACCCCCCGCCCCGTCCCGCTCACCACAGGGGAGTTGCCACTATGACGTCGTTTTCTCTCTTTGTTCTATCTCATTGCGCGATTTTGTTCCGGTGATGCCGGGTCGCGCCAGGAGATGGTGGTCTCTCCGGCGAGGCGGCGGGCCATGAGGTCGGTCATGGCCAGGTGGATCATGGCTTCGGAGCGGGCCGGGAGGGTCTCGCAGTCGCGGGCCAGGCGGCGGTTCGGCGTGAGCCGGCCGTAGGTCCGCTCTACGGTGAAAACGACCTCTGAGCGACTTTCACGCCTGCCCCAGGGCCGATCCAGGGACTCTCCGCCGCGTGATCAGGGAAGGCTCCGACAGCACTGAAAGGCATAGAAGCTCTGTTCAGGGCCTTGTTGCCGGCGCCGGCTTTCAGACGGACGCTTCCGCCGCCGCCGGCGGCGGCATGACCACCACCCGCCACCGCTCCACGGCATCCACCCGGACCCACCGTCTCGACGTCGCCTGCAACCCCGCCCGCGACCTCCAGCAATACGCCGACGGCAACCCAGTACGACACCCCCGGCGAACCGATCCTGGCACCCGGCAAGGTCGACGCGTACCGCTTCATGACCTTCTACCTCGGCCAGGACAACACCCAATTCGACGACTTCTACAACAGAGTCGCCGACCCCCTCCGGCTCGCCAACAGCAACGACGCCGCAGCAGAGCCCCTGACCGGGTCCGCAACGAGCGACCGGCCGGCGTCTGCGAACCCCGGTAAGAGCCGTTCTTTCAATGAAGCCGGTCGGGGTTTACGTCTGGGTCTTTCCCAGGGGGCACCAGTAAATGGTGGGCTCCACGTTGAAGTCGAAGCTGGTAGTGCTGACGTTGTAGGTCCAACGAGTTCCGGCCGGAACGGGAATGATGGCGGTTTCCAAGTATTCTGAGGGACCCAGATCAAATTGTTCGCCATCGATATTGACGGTCACGGTCATGCCTCCGTCCGCTCGATGGTTCCACTCTCCCTTGGATTCCATCAGGATGAACCCGTCCGTATTCCTTGTTACCGAACTTTCGCCGTTACTGTCAGTTCCTCTGTATATTAATTCGCGCCGGCCGAAGAGGGATACCCGCCCGAGTACTTGTGTCAAACCGTTTGCGGTGAGGTCGGTGAGCGCTGCGGACGCGGCTGTCAGTTTCTTGGTGTCGAGTTCTTCCGCGTCGAGTTTGACCTTGATGGCGGCGTCTGACGCGGTCAGGTTGGTGGCGGTGAGTGCGGCGGCCGTCGCGGTGGCCAGGGTGGCGTCTCCTGTGACGTTGAGCGTGCCGGCGATGTCGACGCTGGTGGGTGTGAGGTCGGGGTTGGAGATGGTGAGAGTGAGCGTTTCGTAGAGAACGGCCTGGCTGCCGGTTGCGGGGGTGGAGGTCGCGATGAGCAGGAGGGTGATGTCGCGGCCGGCGCCGCCGGTGAGGGTGTATTCGGTGCGGGTGCCCAGGTCAATGGTTTGAGTCGGAGTTGTGATCTTGAAGTTGGTGCCATTGCTTTCCCACTGCAGCCGGATGTCTGTGCCTTTGGTGAAGTCGGAGCAGGGGACCGTCGGGCTGGCCGGCTTGGTGGCGATGAAGTTCCTGATGTAGAAGTCGGCGGGGGTTTTGCGGACCATGACCTTGGTCTCCTTGGTGGTGAAAGTGGCGGGGTCGGGGGTGGTGCCGGAGGTTTCCCGGATCCGGATCTCTGTGTCTCCGAATGTGCTGTTGACCGCGCCTTCCAGACCGAGGGTGAGACCGATGCCGATGGGCTGGGCGGTGCCGGTGAGTGCGTCGTAGACGATGGTGGCGGTGTAGTCGGCGGTGGTGTCGGGGGTGCTGTAGGGGTCGCTGCTGCGACGGGGGGCGCTTGTCGGGACCCAGGTGTTGGTCGTGACGGAGGCGATCGGGGGTGCGGTGAAGACGCTGGCGGCGCCGGGGCCGACCGGGACCGCGACATGGATCTGGCCGCAGTACACGGGGCCGGCGGTGTTCGCGGTGACGGCGATGTCGAGGCCGGCCTGCGGGTCACCGGTGGGGAGTCCCTGGGGGGCGGAGGCGGTGTAGGTGAGCAGGGTGGTGTCCGGGGGCATCAGGTGCTCCTTCGCGGCGGGCGGTCCGTTGCGGCTGAACGGGAGGGTCAGTGCGGTGTGCCGCCCGGCGTCTGGATCGGCCGCCGGCCTCCAGCAGTACACCGACCGCCTCTGTGTGACCCCTCCGGGCCACCTGACGCCTCCGGCAGTCCCGCGCCGCTCTTCGTGCCGAGATCGCTGTCCTGACTCCCGGGCTCCTGCACGAGCGTGGCGGGGGGCTTTTCTGGTGCTCGCCGGCATGGTGCGGCCGCGGCGGTTTTGATCAATTCCCGGAGGGATTTTCCTACAGACCCAGAGGGAACCAGTAGATTTGAGCAATGGCGCCTTCATGTGGTGGCCCATAGTTGACTTCGTAACTCCACTGAACGCCCATCGCAATAGGGATTGAAATGCTCGCGGGCTTTGAATCCGGTTCGCCGGGCATTCCCTGTTGAGAATTAAGGTAATAGACATTGTAATCCAGTGTAATGGCCATACCGCCTATCCAGGGACCCACTCGCGAGGTGTTCAAGGAGAACTGCGCAACAATGAACCCGTCGGTCGGTGCCGTGAACGAGTCGGACGCGGGAAATCGATCCTCGTGAATTGTTTCCCTTGCGCCAAAAGCTTGCGCGGGGCCCTTGAGGATGATCCCGGCTTGACCGATTTGGGCGCCGTCGGACTGGATGGTGGCGGCGCTGATGACGCCGTTGGCGGTGAGGTCGCCGGCGGTGGCGGTGGTGAGGGTGGTGTTTCCTGTGACGTCGAGAGTATTGGCGACTTGGACGCTGACGGGTGTGAGGTCGGGGTTGTTGATGGTGAGGGTGAGTTTGTCGTAGAGGCGGGCCGGTGTGCCGTCGGTGCCGGTGAGGGTTGCGGTGAGGATGAGAGTGGTGTCGCGGGTGACGCCATTCTGGATGGTGTAGTCGGTCGCGGTGCTGAGGTCTATGGGTGAGGCCTGGTCGGGAAGTGTCAGCTGGAAGTTCGTTCCGTTGCTCTCCCAGGAGAGCCGGATGGGTGCGCCGTTGGTGAAGTCGGTGCACGGGACTGTGGGACTGTCCGGGGCTGTGGCGATGAAGTTCCTGATGTAGAAGTCGGCGGGGGTTTTGCGGACCATGATCGTGGTCTCCTTGGTGGTGAAGGTGGCGGGGTCCGGGGTGGTTCCGGAGGTTTCCCGGATGCGGATGTCCACGTCCCCGGCGGTGTTGTTCACCGCGCCTTCCAGGGAGAGGGAAAGGTCGGTCCCGATGGGCTGGGGGGTTCCGGTCAGGTGGTCGTAGATGACGGTGGTGGTGTAGTCCGAGGCTGTGTCGGGGGTGCTGTAGGGGTCGGCGCTGCGGCGGGGGGTGGTGGTGGGTGCCCAGGTGTTGGTGCTGACGGAGGTGGTGGGGGGTGCGGAGAAGAGGCTGGGGGCGCCGGGGCCGACGGGTACGGAGATGAGGATCTGGCTGCAGTGGACGGCGCCGGTGGCGGGCGGGGTGATGTCGATGCCGAGGCCGGTCCGGGGGGTGCCGGTGGGGATGTTCTGGGGGTCGCCGGCGGGTGTGTAGGTGAGCAGGGGAGAGGGGTCGGGGGACATCAGGAGCTCCTTCGCGTCGGGGGTGTCAGGGTCCTTCCCGCGTGGATGTTTCCCCGGAGGGTGTGGGGGTGTTGAGGTCGGTGATGAACTGGAGTTGGCCCTCGCGCAGGGTGCTGGGGGTGCCGGTGGGGGCGCTGGGGGGTTGGGTGAGGTCGTAGGCGGTCCAGGTGCCGGTTGTGGCGGGTTCCCACCAGGACCAGGTGCCGTTCTGTTCGGCGGGGGTGGGATGGGCGATGGCCTGCGGATGGGCGGGCGGGGTGGTGCCCTGCGCCGGGCTGGGCTGGAGGGATGTCAGGAGCGGGCCGGTGTGGAAGGTGATCTCCATGGCGGCGAGGGCTTCTTCGACGGGCTGTTGGGGGATGTCGTGGCGGGTGACGGGGAGGATGCCGGTGTGGGCGTGGAGGGCGGCGCGGGGGTCGGCGAGGATGGTCACGTTCAGGTGGTCGCCGGCGGTGAGGGTCAGGTGCGGGTAGTTGCCGGGGGTGCCGCCGCTCGTGGTGCCGACGGGGCCGGTCACCCGCACGTAGCTCTGTGCGGGGGTGGTTGGTGGGGTGGCGGTGCTGTTGAAGGTGGTGTAGTCGGTGCCGGTGAAGTAGCCGATGACGCCGTCCTGGTGGGTGGCCTGGTCGCCGAGGCGGATGGCGAACTGCTGGGTGAGGACATCGGGCGGGGTGGGGGTGAAGGTGGTGGCCCAGCCGGGATCGGTGGCCGGGTCGCCGTCGAGCCGGAACTGGAGGCGGGTGCGCAGGAGGGCGAGGGGGCGGCCGATGAGAATGGAGAGGTGGGTGTCGGCGCGGTTGCCGAGGGAGTCGGTGGTCCACAGGGTGGCGTCGATGACGTCCAGGAAGGCGTTGAAGCCCGCCTCGGTGGCCAGGTTTTGGGAGGTGATCATGGCGTGCAGGTGGGGGGCTGCGGTCTGGACGTCGTGGAGGGTGAGCCGGCTGTGCGGGGGCGGGGCCCAGGTGCCGGTGCGGGTGCCGTCGGTCTGCGCGGTGAGGCGGTAGTCGCCGAGGGCGGTGCCGTCGGGGGCGAAGAGCAGGATGCTGTGGTCGAGATGGTTGGGAAGGACCCAGCCGGATATCGGGGTGGCATCGGCGTCGTGCCCGTAGACCTTCTGGTCGTCGTGGGCGTCGAGGAGTCGTATGTCGAGGCGCGCGTGCTGGAGGAGGCGGGGCGGGAGCTGCATCACGGAGGCGATGGCGGGGTCGATCACCTGGTCGGGTGCGAGGTGGGGGTCGAGCTGGAGGGGGAAGTTGGTTTCGTCCAGGACGCCGCTGGACGGGCCGGATTCCATGATGTCGAGGGTGCGGCCGAAGGCGTCGTAGAGGCGCAGGTCGGTGAAGTGGAAGCCGCCGTGCCGGGCACCGTGGAAGGGCAGCGAGGGCCCGGCGGGCAGCAGGGGTGCGGTGTCGACCTGGCCCTGCGCGGCGGCCGGGAGGCTGTACGCGGCCGGGGTGGCGGGGTCGGGGTAGCCGAGGAGCGGGGCGAGGGGGAGGGTTCCGGCCTTGTCGGCGGGGGTGGGGCGGCGGAAGGGGCGGGGGTCGCGCAGGGCGAGGATCTGGTGGAAGCCGGTGAGTTCCTGGGCGAGGAACTTCCATGCGTAGGTCTTGCCGATCAGGTCGTCGATACGGGCGAGGTCGCTTGTGGTGCCGTACTGGCGGACGAACGCGTCGAGGCGGGTGCGGAACAGGGTGGAGGGGTGGGGGCTGAGGGGTGAGATGCCCTGCAGGGTGCGCTGTTCGGGTGCGGCCGGTGGTGGTGCGGTCAGGCGGTAGTCGGTGCCGTCGAAGACCCAGTTCGCGCTCGTCCCCGTCGAGTCCGGGGAGTCCGTGGTGAGGGGGATGTGGGTGTAGGTGCCGGACCATTCGAGGAACAGGGGGGTCCAGGGCTGCTGCCATGTCGTGGGGAACGGATCGGGGAGGGTGCCCTTGTAGGAGTCCGGGTGGTGATCGGTCATGAGGGCGGTGAGGCTTGCCAGAGAGTCTGCTGTGCTGCTGGGGGCCAGGGAATGCGCGTTGGCGGGGTCGAGGAGCAGGAATTCCCGCAGCAGTGGCTTCACGGCGCCGTCCGGCAGGGCGTCCACATTGCCGACGCCGGCCAGGATGTCGTCCCCCGTCATCCAGGCATCGTGGGTGCCTGGCAGGAAGACACCGGTGATCAGGGTGTTGTAGGGGCGGACGGTGAGGCTGTCGGCGGGGGTGGTGGCGGGTGGGGGTTCGACGCCGGAGAGGACGACGACGGGGTTGTTGCCCTGCCAGTAGCGGGGCGCGTTGACGGCTTTGAGGGTCTTGCCGGTGTCGAGTTTCTTGGTGGTGGCGAAGGCGGTGATGCCCTGTTGGAGTGCCTGCTGCGGGTCGGCGGCCTTCGAGTCCGGCCGCGGCACCTTGGTGAGCAGGTTCTGGATGGTGGTGAACTGGGCGACGAGCCGGGCTGCGGTGCTGCCGCTGTGGGCGGGATCGAGCTCGGTGTCCAGGCGGGTGTTGAAGCCGGTGGGGTCGGTGATGTCGGGGGGTGGTGCGGGCCAGGTGTTCACGGCCGCGGACAGGTGGCCTTTTTTGAACCAGAGTGCGTGGAGTTGTTGCTGGAGACTGCCCAGGGTGATGAGGGCGTCGTCGAGGGCGGCCTGGTCCTGGTTGAGCTGAGTGAGCCAGGTCTGCTCGGCCGGGGTGAGTGTGGTGCCGGTGCTGCCCGCGGAGGTGTTCTCCACGATGGTCCAGGTGTAGCCGCCGGGTTTGGGCCCGTACCAGGTGTCGCGGATGGCGTGGTCGAGGAGGGCGTCCCCGTTGGCCTCATTGAGCTGGGGGAGCAGTTCGTACTGGAAGGCCTGCAGGAGCCGGGCCTGGGACGGGTTGTCGAGGCGGTCGGTGACCAGGGCGGTGAAGGCGTCGGTGGCGGTGTTGCCGACGCCGACGTTGAGTTCCCCGCTGTCGCGGATGGCCTGGAGCGGGTCGGTGGTGGGCGCGGGGTCGGTGCGGTTCCAGTCGACGTGGAACGCGGCGGCGTGGTAGACGCTCCGGCCGGTGGGGGTGGTGGACGCTCCGGCGGGCAGGGTCCAGCCGAGCTTGTCCAGCAGGGCCGTGTAGGCGGCGGCGTCGCTTGCGGCGGGGGCGAGGATGTCGTGGGCGGGGTTGGAGTACCAGCCGATGACGGAGTAGCTGAGGATCTCGCTGTCGATGCCGGTGAGGGGGTCGTGGAAGGAGAACACCCCGGCGTGGTGGGCGACGTAGCCGGTGAACAGGGGGTTTCCCGGGGCCATGGCGGTCAGGAACAGGTCCTGGTCCGGAGCCCGTTCGGTCCATCCGGCGAGTGGGAAGGGTATGCCGAGGCGGGCGACTTGCACGGTGGTGGCGTTCTCGTCCAGGGTGACGGCCTTGCGGACATCGTCATCTGACGCTTTCCACGCGGTGATCAGGGCGGGGTCGGCCAGGTACTGGCTGGTGTAGCCGGGGTCGGCGGTCGCGGGTGCCTTGGGTGTGAGGGGGCAGTCGCTCTCCAGGACCCACGCTGCCGCGCTGCGGGTCGTGGTGCCGTGCATGCGGACGATCAGCCACCGGTTGGGCACCGGCGGATAGGTGCCCTGGGGCTGGTCGGCGGGTGCGTGGCGCAGTGCGTCGGGGAGGGTCCAGCTCAGATGGACTCCTTCCCCGGGGCCGCCCTCGGAGCGGTCGAACGCGGTGGGCTGGGGGCTGTGCCAGTGGTTCAGTGCCTGGTAGTTGAACTGCCACCAGCGGAAGGTGTCGCGGCCCAGGAGGCCCTCATTCGCCACCAGGACGTCCAGGTGGAGGGGTACGGCGAGCGGTGGCGGGGCGGCCATAAGGGGGTGTCCTTGTCCGTCGGGAGGGGCGGAAGGGTCAGCTCGCCTGGCTGGTGAACTTGATGGCTTCGGGGGACTTGACCATCTGGAGGGCGAAGTCGCCGGGTCCGAGCTCCGTCACCGGGGCGTTCGCGGTGGTGAGGGCGTTCTGGATCGCTGTGACGGTTGCGCTGATGTCCAGGACACCGTGTCCGCCGGCGCGCGGGCTGTCGAGGGTGAGTCCGGTTCCCGGGAGCTGCTCGCCCAGGGTGCCGCCGGATGCGGTGGGGCGGCGAAGGGGGACTTTCCTGTCGTCGTCCACGCCGAACCGGAATCCTTCCTGGGGTTCGGAGAGTTCGACGGTGTCCGGGACGCCGTCGAACAGGCACAGCAGGAGAGTGGGCGCGAGGTGGTCCATGCGCAGGAGGGGCAGGAGGCCGCCGTCGGCGCTGGTGCCGCGGACGGCGAGGTTGGGCCAGCCGGAGACCAGGGCCGAGCGCAGGAGGAAGCCGCTCACGGGCCCGTCACCGCCGGTGGCCGTCGACGGTGAGGCGACACCGGTCTTCTGAGCACGGAGCGCTTGGGCCTCGGCCTGGGTGGCCTGCTGGATGGTGTCGTCCAGAGCATGGTGGAGGTGGGTGTCCCGGGAGCACTGGACCGCGACGCTGAGGGCGCCGTCGGCGAGAGCGGTGAGCCAGTTCTCGTCGAGGTGGAAGAACCGCAGGCTCTCGGGAGGGAGCATGCGCTCGTCGGGGACGAGGAGGTTGAACGGCAGGGGGTAGAGGAGCCGCAGCCGGGCGAGCCAGGTGGCGACGGGCGCCAGATCCTCCTGACCCGTGGCGGTGATCAGCGCCTGCACGTCGGAGTCGGCCAGAAAGCCCTTGGCCGTCTGCGCCGGGTTCACCGGGGTGGTGACGGTGGGCGGGGTGGGCGGGCCGGTGACCGGGACGAGGGCGGTGCTGGTGTTGAGGGTGGTCAGCAGGTCGGTGGTGAGCCGGGCGAGGACGGTGTCCTGGGCGCGGGCGTCCACCGTGAGGTCCCCGGTGTCATCGGCGGTGAAGGCGTCGCTGTTGAGCTGTTGCAGGAGACGGCCGGCCAGTTGGTGGGCGCGCTGGCGGAAGTCGTGGAGGGCCTGGGCGAAGGCGCGGTCGGCCAGCCCGAGGGAGCGTCCGGCCTGCCAGGCGGTCGCGAGGGAGGCGTCGAAGACGCCGAAGTCCTTCTGGTAGATGAGCGCCGCGTCAGCGCTGGGGCAGGGGGTGCGGCCGGTCGCGGGCGGCGGGGTGGTGCGGACCGGGGCGCACGGGCCCCGGTACCAGGCGAGGGTCTCCTCGCCGGTGCGCAGCCGGTATGCCAGGGGGGTGAATCCGTCCCTCAGCCGACGGTCGGCCTCGGCTCCGGCCGGGGTGCTGGTGTCGAGCGGTTTCCGGGGGCGGGAGCGCAGCCACAGGTTCCCGGGGCTGTAGGTGGTGCCGTCGTGCTCCTGGCCGACGAGGCTGGCCGCGAGGCCGCGGAAGTCCTGCGGGTTGTCGGGGGTGGTGTGGAAGGTCCAGGAGGCCAGCGACACCAGCGCGACGGAGGAGATGCCCTCGGCGAAAGGCGGCTGGTCCACCAGATACTTCTCGAGGCCCTCCAGGGAGACGAGGTGGACGATGGACTTCTGGGCTCCCGTGCCGGTGGCGGGGGCGGCCGGGAAGCGGTTGGCGATGACGGCGGAGAACACGCCGTCCGTCTCCAGGCCCTGTTCGGCCTTGTCGCCGATGTGGGACTCGCGACAGTGCGTGAGGAACCTGAGCTCGTTGAGCCGGGGTACGAGCGCGGTGAAGAGCGTGGCCGGGAGCTGGATGAAGGTGCACGGGTCCGTGCCGTTCACGTCGTCCTCGCGGACGGCCGCCGGTTTGAGCACGGCGGGGTCGGTGGCGAGGAAGCCGGTGACGGTGGTGGTCTGGGTGCGGGTCGGGGACGTGCTCCCGCCGGTGATCTCGTCCTCGCCGAGGACGAGCAGGGCCAGCCACGGTGCGCGGTGGGTGTCCGCCGTGTTGGCCATGGCGCGTTCCCACGGAAGCAGGGCGTCGTTGAGGACGATGTGGGGCAGCACCGTGTCGTAGGGGCCGGTGCTGTCGGCGGGAGGGTAGCGGTTGAGGACCAGGGCGGGGTCCATGGCGAACTGGGGGGCGCTGACGACCAGGTTCTGGGTGGCGCCCATGGTGCCGGTGGTGATGCCGTCCAGGGTGTGTGTCAGGTTGATCCGCCAGTTCCCGGCGGCCAGCGCGGGCACCTGGTTGTCGTAGAACCGCAGGTCGCCGATGGGAAGATCGGTGGTCACATCTGCTCCGTTCCGGTTTCCTCGGGGCCTTCTCAGCCCTGTCGCAGGGGTGCGTCGCTGAAGAGATGCTCCGCGCCGGCGGCGAGGGCGGCCAGGTCACCGTCCGTGCCGGTGAACACCGGTCCGCCGTCCTCGGCGGTCACCGTGCCGAGAAGGGCGCACAGGCTGGTCCGGGCCTGCTTCACCGTGGCGCTGTTCACGTCCTTCAGCAGCGCCACCGTGTGCGGGTCCGCCGTGGGGACGTACTCCTGGGTCGGCGTTGCCGCGAGCGGCCAGGGCGCCCGTCCGTCCGGGGAGAGGTACTCCTCCATCAGCACTGTCTGAGGAATCCCGCCCCGGGTCGCGCCGGGGGTGGGGGGCGGTGCGGTGACCGTGAAGCCGACCAGTTCCCCGGGGAGGGTCTTCGCCGATGCCGCGGCGGGAATGTGGGTGAACGGCACGGGCGGGGCGTCCCAGAGCGTCGCGGGCATCGTCTGCGTCAGAGGATCCAGTGCCCAGCCGGCGACATCGACGGGTGTGGTCGACTCGGCCCGGTGGATGGTGATGCTGTGGGTGGAGGCGACGTGGGTCCTGTCCATCGGGGTGATGGAGATGCCGCCGGGCGTGGTGGCGGAGGTGTGCCGGACGGTGGTGCCGTAGGCGAGGACGCTGGCGGGGATGGCCGAGCGGGTCTCGAAGACCAGTCCCTTGGCGCGGACGATCCACTTCTTGCCGCTGCTGCTGGGCGTGGTCGTGGCCGTGTCGTCGCGGGTCTTGGACAGTCCGCTGGTCACCGTGATGCCGCAGATGTCGGTGTGGGCGGGCAGCAGTTCGGTGAACCCGGTCCAGTCCAGGGGCTGGGTCGCGGCGGTGGGCCGGGAGGAGCCGAAGGAGACGCTGAAGCTGACCACCACCACATGGACCGTGACGACGCCGCCGGTCGGAGGCCCCCACACCTCCAGCGAGGCGCCCAGGGAGAGGCTGATGGTGATCGTGAAGAACAGCGGGTGGATCTTCAGGGACACGCCGATGGAGACACCGATGTCGCCGGTGTAGAAGAAGGGGTGCCAGCTCACCAGGAAGTCCGCGTACGCGGTGAACCAGGCCCGCAGGCTCCCGTCGTGGAAGACGGCGTCGAGAGAGCCGCCGGCCATCGCGCACGACGTGGTGAGGGCGAAGTACGCGCCGCCGGTGATGGACACCTCGTCCGAGACGGCCCAGTTGAAGCCGAGGCGGGGCACCTGCGGGAAGTAGGCGGGGGCCTTGAACGCGGGATGGTAGCCGCCCAGGGTGGTGACGAACTGGCCGGCGTTCGGATTGCTCCCGTACCAGACGTAGAAGGCGAACCCTCCGGTCAGATGGCAGTCCGGGGTGAGAACGTAGCTGTTCGGGCTGAGGATCGCGGTGGCCGCGAACAGGCCCTGGGAGGGCTGCACGATCACCCGGATACCCAGCTCCACGAAGGCGAACGGCTTCCCCTCACCGCCGGACTCATCGGCGAGCGGAAGTTGAAGGGTGGACGTTCCCAGCAGGGCGATGCTGAGATCATTGCCGAAGTCGACCGCCAGCACCGCCTTGGACTTGATCACTTTGAAGGTGGTGAACTCCAGGCCCGCGGCCAGCCAGTACTCCCCGGCCTGCGGGGTGATCCACTTCTTCGTGACGCCGCTGGGCCCGGCTGCCTGCCCTTCCATGATCTTCAGGACCGCGTCCGGGCCCTGCCCGGAGGCACTCGTGCTGCTGGGGGGCTGGGTGGACAGCAGCAGGAGCGGGAAGTCGGTCACCTCGTCCTGCCCGGGCATGACCAGGGTTCGGTTGAAGCCGAAGCCGCCCATCAGCCCGGTGACGAAGAACGGCGGCGGGCCGCCGAGGGGGGCCTCCAGCTGGACGAAGACGAACAGCGACGGCGTACCGTCGGTGAACTCCGCGTACGAGCCGAGCGCGCCGAGGCTGTACTTCTGGTACTGGACGACGAGTTCCCCGTCGAACTGGAACGTCACCCCGGAGGCGAGCTGGGCGTCCGGGACGCGCAGGACCGCGCCGAGAATCGACAGCGGCGGCTCGTCGTAGGAGATACCGAGACCGGTGAGGGTGAACTCCGGGTCGAACTTCTTCAGCGGCGAGCCGGCCCCGAGACCGTCCAGCGACAGCGCCAGCGGCCCCAGCGCGATATCGGCGTCCAGCAGGAAGAACAGGACACCGTTCGTGTACTGAGCCCCGATACGGTCGATATGGAGCGGCCCGAACGACCGGCCCACGGTGATCCAGGTGGCGCCGCTCCGCGCCGCGGGTGCGGAGCCCGGGGCCGCCGTTGCGGGAGCACCCGCGGCGGGCAGGGCAGTGGTGGTGGCGACCGGCGCCGCGGCGGCGGAGGAGTTCTGGTGGGTGGTACCGGACGAGCCCAGCGGCAGAACCAGCTGCCGGGTGTCGGCGCCCAGCGTCAGACCGGCGGTGAGGATCAGGCCCGTGTCGAGCGTGTCATATCCCAGGGAGCTGCCATGCAGCGTGCTGAGGGTGGTGTTCAGCGCGGTGACCGCGTCCGCGGACCAGGCGGCCGAGGCGTAGGCGATCTCCAGGTGCTGGATGCCGGCGTCCACCGAGGCGGGGATCTGCGGCCCTGCGACGGGCAGGTCCGACAGCTTGATGTCCAACTGCACGGCCAGATCGAGCAGGAACACCCGTCCCGAGTCGGACTTCGTGCTGGCGAGGACCAGCTGCCCGTAGTTCTCCGAGTCGGCGGTCAGGACCAGGGCGCCGGTGGTGAAGTCGTACCGGAACCCGGCGCTTTGGAGAGCGAGGTCCAGGCCGCCGGGAAGGTCGGGCGGGTCGGTCCAGCCGAACGCTTCGGCGATGTCGGAGAACCCCAGCGGATCGCCGCTCTTGGTCCAGGTGGCGGTCAGTGACGCCCCGGCGGTGCCGAGGGCGATGTCGAACCCGAACACCTCCTCACCGATCACCAGGCTGCCCGTGAGCTCCACACGGTGGCCGGTGGCGGTCTTGTCGGCGGTCAGGTCGAGGCGGGCGGTGAGCTGGGTGCCGTGGAGCGGCAGGGCTGCCTCGACACTGCCGTGCAGGGTGTACGAGAACGGCTGGCCGGCGGCCGGGCGGGTGGCGGTGACGCCGATGTCGTCGAGCACGATGTCGTGCAGCTCCTGCGGAAGGCCGGTGCCGCCCAGGGCGGTCACGAGGCTGCCGAGGTTGACCGTGCCCGGATAGGCGCCGGAGACCGAGGCTATCTCCCAGGAGGACTGGTGCTTGTCGATCTCGACGGTGAACTCGAACGGGTCGGGGAACACGGTCGCCAGGATTCCGGCGTCCGCGGTGACCCTGACCGTGGTCCAGTTCAGTCCGGACGGATCGACGGTCTCCACCATCAGACGCAGACTGTCCAGCTCCAGGACGCCCGGAATCAGGGGCCACTTTGTCAGGGTGCTGACCGACACGCCGGCATAGGCGACCTTCGCCGGCGCGGCGCTCACCGCGAGCAGGAAGGACTCCAGGCCGACCGAGGAGAAGAGCTGGATGAGCTCCGAGGGAAGAAAAGTGGTGGGGTGCGCGCCGCCCGGCAGCGGCAGAAGGTCGATCACGGAGGCCACTGAGCCGTCCTGGGGGGTGAGCGGCGCGGCCGAGAGCGTGTAGAGGTCGCCGGTCACCGGGACGGACACCGACACGGCGAACTTCTGCTGGAAGGTGCCGCCGACCAGCAGGTCAATCTCCTGCAAGGGGTTGAGATCGTCGCTGGTGCCGATCCTCACGGTCACGTGGGGATCGGTGAGGGCGAGCGTGTAGGGGTCGGTGCCGATACTGAATCCCTGGCCGCCGATCGGCGCGGACAGCGCGCCCACCGGCAGGACCTCGCCGGCGGCCGGTGCGAAGGGCCCGTGGACCGGCCAGGTCTGTGTGCCGGACAGCTCGCCCAGCAGGGCGCCGGCCAGGGAGACGCCGCCGAAGCCGAGACGGCACAGCAGATTCAGCCCGGGCACCAGAGCGGCCGTGGTGCTCTCTCCCGGCCAGGTGAACGCGGACTGCGTGGTGGTGGAGTACACGAACAGCGCGCCGCTGACCTTCAGCAGGTGGAACGGGAACACGCTGAGGTCGGGGAAACTTTTTTTGAATGCCCAGTCGGCGGGCATGGTCGCGGTGACGGTGGTCTGCAGGGTGCCGCCGGTGACGGTGAAGGCGACCGTGACGCCCACGCCGCTCTGTTTCAGAACCGGCGCGGTTCCGGCGCCGATGGTCAGGACGCCTCCGGTCGGGCCGGTGATGTCCCCCGGGGTGACGCCGGTCAGGGTCAGGCTCTGCCCGGACGGCAGGGCGAACGCGGCGGCCAGCGCGGCGGCCGTTTCCTGGCCCACCACGGCCGCGTCCAGCACGAGCGTCGCGCCCTTGCCGGCGGCGGTGCGCAGATACCCGGCCAGTGCGGTGAGGTCGCTGAAAGCGTCCGTCATCACTGCCCCCCGGCTAGCGGCGCGTTCCGGCACTGCACGCTGTCTTGAGGCATGGGGATCGTGAACAGCGCGTTGATAGCGTCGTCTGTCAGAGGGACGGTCGTTCCGGACTTGTCCGGAGCGAGCACTTCCGCCATCAGCTGCTCGACTGCCTGGCACGCCGCCTTGCCCACATCGACCGCCTGCGCACCCGCGCCCCCGGCATGCGCCTCGACGAAACCGCTCACCGGTACCCCACCGGTCCCGGCGTCCAGCATGACCGGCGGCGGAACATTCGCTGCCGGGTCACCGTCGCTCTCCTCCCTGGCGCAGATCCCCTCCAGCTGCTCGCGGTAGGAGTTCACACGCGCGGCGCCCTTATTCGCCTGGTCACTCAGGCCCGTCGTCGGAGCGTACTTGCGCACACTGATCCGGGTGTACTGCTGATAGAGGGCAGGTCCCTTTCCGGCCAGGCGTTTGAGATAGTTGACGAAGCTGACGTCCTCGGCCGAGGCGATGAACCCCGGCCCGATACTGATGTTCCGGCGTACCAGTTCAGTGATGTTCCACAGGACCGCTTGCTGCACCAGTCCCGGAACCTCCTTCCGAGCGGGCAGGGTCGCCGCAGGCTGCCCCAGCTCCGTTTGGGCTTGATCCCGGACATCCTTCAGGCCCAGCGCCTTGGTGCCCGCCTGGAATCCCGCGCACACCCAGTTGCCGGGACCGACGTTGGCGGTGAGATCGTCCTCCACATCGCTCAGACCGTCCGAGTGCTGGTTGGGCCCGGGCACCGGGGCAGGGAAATTGGAGAGCGCGACGACATTGTCGTCGAAGACCCAGGCGGAACCCCAGTCCGCCGCCGGGAGATTCGCCTGTCCCGGCTGAGGTATCCCGGTGCGCAGTGTCTTGCACAGCTGGAGCGCGGCGAACCGGCTGGCGCCGAATCCCGCCATCTGGCGCTTCGCCACATTCCCCGCACCGCGGAACTGCCATCCGACGACGTTCACTTCCGTATTCCGCAACTGCTCCGAGTAGTAGTGGTACTCCATCATGTGCACCACGACATAGACACTCCGTTGTGTCCCGACCCTGCTCGGAGCGTAGATCGGCGGCGGAGTGCCCGGGACGAGCCTGCCGCTGCGGTCCTTCTCGCCTATGCCGACGGCGCGCATGTCCCCGACACCCCAGTACGCCTGCCCCAGAGCCACGCGGTTGCCGTCCAGATACTCCTGCGCCGCCGCCACGCCTTCCCTGATCCATTCGGCCCGGCCGCTGGAGACCACCACGAGCGGCGGTCTGCGCCCCGCCCTGGACTCCACGGCCGCCACGGCCTCCCAGTTCGGCGTCGCCAGCCCGATCCCTTGGAGCAGACTCAGACCGCGCAGTGTCTCCATCCGCAGTACCGGCAAACCGGACCAGTAGGCGGATGATGCGGATCCGACCTCAATATTCTCCAGCGGCGAGTATTTCGAGGTCACCAGCGAGCCGCCATAACTCGAATTCCATTTTACGGAAATGGGCATCACACCACCAGGGGTTCACTGTCCGGTCAAGGACACGGGGAAGACCGTGCACGTCGAGGCGCTGAACCATGGAGCGGGAGCCACCGGGTTCCGTGAAGCCGACCAGGGGCCAAGTGAACGGCAGCGTAGGAGGGTAGGAGAATTCGCACAAGATATCCACACACAGATCCGGAAACGGGCCACACCGACTGGCGGAAACACAAGGGTCCCAGGGCTGCGGTGGCACACCGGCGTGAAGAACCGGCCGCCGAACCTCGCAACGGTCCGGGCCCGGCACCAGCAGAAGCCGAACCGCCGGACCGGCCGCGGAGGGCGACGGCCGATCCACGCCCGTCAGCCTTGCCCTCGTATGAATCCCGTACAGGTGCACGGGCCGTGGCAGGGCAGGTCAGCGACCGCCTCGGCCAGTGAATCGCCCTCGGCGCGGAGCAGTTCGGCGATCTCGGCAGCCAGTGCCGGCAACGCATCCGCGAGTCGTGGGCACAGCCCGTCTGTCACCGCGGCACCCTGCGTCCGGCAGTCCCTGACAAGCGCCCGGGGTTGCCGCGCGAGCTCAGAGGCGCTGGGTGTCCGGACTCTTGGCGGCCGCTGCCGGAGGTGCGCGGGCGTGCCGGTGAGGGTGAAGACGGTGTGAAGGCTGTGGCCGGGGCCGGGTGGGGTGGTGACGTCGCGGGTGGTGCTGCGAGGTGGCGGGAGGAGGACTCCGGGGCGGGTGGTGAGCAGGAGGCGGGCGAGGAACGAATCGCCGGGGCGGCCGGGGCGACGGGCTGACGGCCGCCCGTGAATCCCGGCCCTCCGCTCCTCGCCCCCGCCGGAGACCGGCCTGCGATCGGCACCTCTCGGGTGGTACGCCGGCATGCGGCGACCGACGCGTGCCGGCGCCCTGTCGGAGCACCGGCCCGGGTCCGCCCGGTGCCGAGCCGCTGGCGCGCGGATGCGCGCTGCACACGCCGCTTGTGCGCCCTTGTGAAGGACGCCGCATCCGGGGCATCTTAGCCGGGGCCGGGAACTGGATGTGACCCATTGGTAACCAGGAGTAGTGCTCGCGCGTGCTTGAGGGGGCGCGGTGGAACGTGCCCCGGCCCGCACATGCCGCCCTCCCGCCCGCAGACCGGACTGATCCTGGAAGGCAGGCCCCGTGCACCGTCTGACCAAGCCCACCCGCACCCAACTGGTCCCCAACGGAGACAGAAGCCCCGGCGCGGAAGGCTTCAGCCTCACCGCACTCACCGTCCCGGAGTGGGAGGAGCTGCTCTCAGGGACGACCGCCCACCGGACCGCCGCCATGGCCGGACGGCGGGTGGGCCGGGCGGAAGTGGAAGCACTGAAGAGCATGACCGCCTACTTCGCCACCTCCACCGGGGCATTCGGCGGCGGGCACGCACGCACCGCTCTCGCGGCCTACCTCGCCGACGACGTCACCCCCTGGCTCCTCGCCGGCGCCGGCGATCACGTACACCGTCAACTCCTCACGCACACCGCCCAGCTCACCATCCTCCTGGGCAACATGTGTGCCGACGACGACGCCGACGCCCTCGCCCAGCGCCACCACCGCACAGCCGCCCACCTGGCCGCCGAGGCCGAAGACCCCCACACCTACACCATCGCCGTCCGGGCACTCGCCGCCCACGCGCTGGAACTCGGACACCACCGGCCCGCGCTCGCCCTGACCGAACAGGCGGTCGCCACCGCCGCCCGCCACGCGTCGCCGCTGACCCAAGCCTTCACCCAGGCCCAACTGGCCCTCGCCCACGCGCGAGTCCAGGACCGCCCCCGCGCTCTCCTCGCCCTGCGCAGGGCCGAGGTCCTCCACGGCCAGGCGGACCAGGACCCCTCCGACCCGTTCGACACCTACCCGATCGCGGCCCTGCACTTCCAGCGGGCCCGGACCCTGGCTGCCCTGAGGGACCACCGGGCAGCCGGCCGCGCCTTCCACGCCTCCCTCCGCGCCCGCGCCCCCCAGGCGCGCCGAGCCCGGGCGCTGACCACGGCGCACCTGGCCGAGTCGCAGCTCCTCCGGGGAAACCTCGAAGAGTCCGTCAGCACCTGGAAACGCTTCCTGGCCGACTACCCGGGACTGCGCTCCTCCCGCGCCACCGCCTTTCTCACCACCATGCGCCGGGCACTGCGCCCCCACAGCTCTCATCCCGAGGTGGCGCTCCTGCAGGAGGAGGCCGCTTCCTGGTGACTCCCGCCCGTGAGCGGAGGTGATGGCCCGGGGTCAGTGCATCAGCAGCAGCCGTGTGTTCGGCACGAGTTTGCGGTTCACGCTGGTGCTCTGCACGAAGATGGTGAAGTCGTCGTTGTGGTCCGGCTTGATGCGGACCTCCACATCCGGCAGGCCGAGCAGGGCCCGGGCCTCGGGCCCCGTGTACACCCGGTCCGTCTTCTTCTCCAGCACCGCGATCCGCTTCCGCGCCTGGATCTTCTCCGTCTTGCTCAGCTGGTAGAAAGCGCCACCGGTGCGGTAGGTGTGACCGGATTCGACGACCCAGTTCCGGATCGCCGTGTCACGGTCCACCGGGATCAGCGCGAACGCCGAGGGGTCGACCGGGGTGAGGCCGGCCGCCTGGATGGTGTCCCTGTTGACCGCCTCCGCACCCGTGGAGAACACCGCCCGCGATCCCCGGATGCCCTTGGTGCGGCCCACCATGAACTTCTCGGTGGCCTCCCGGATGACCTGCCCGGCCTCCTCCAGCCCCTGTGTGGTCGTCGCGTCCCAGACGGCTATGTTGTCCTTCGGGAAACCGCACCGCATCGCCTCGCGCTTGCCCACGTGGTCCGGCACCAGGACGGCCAGCGTCCAGTTGTCGTTCTGCGCCCCGATCATCCCCGTCACCGCCCGGACCAGCTCCTGAGGGTCCCTGCTGGGGGCGTCGGGGCAGCGGTGACTCGCGTTCTCCTGCCCGTCGGTGAGGACGAACGTCAGGAAGCTGTGGTCGCCGTACAGCTGAGCCGTCAGCGCCAGCTCCCGCTGCGACTTCAGCGCCGCCGCCAGCAGGGCCGTCATGCCACCGGTTCGGTACAGCTGCTTCAGGGACGGCATCCGCAGCACGTCCTTGTCATAGATGACGCACTCCACCTCGTCGGCGAAGACGTACACCGTGACACGGGTCTCCTGGTCCAGTTCCCCCGACCGGCGCGCGAGATAGGCGATCTGCTGGTCGGCGACGTCGACGACCTTGCGGCTCAGGTGCGACATCGACGAACTGGCATCCAGCACAAGAGCGACGTGGTTGATGTAGTTCTGGCTTCCGGACACGGGCAGCTCCCCCTCGTGACGAGTCGATGGTCCTCACCGTCTCACCCACCACTGACAATCGGGGTTCACGAAATCGGGGCGGCCCGTGTCGCGAACGACGCGGAAGGCGGAGGCCCTGGCTCCGCGCGCTCCCCGCGCTCCGCGACGGGCGCGGGCACCACGCGCGTTCCACCTGCCGCCGCCCTCCGGAACACGGGACTCCGGAGGACGGCGGAGGGACATGGACGGCTGCCGCCGCCCTGCGGTGAGGGCTTCGGCGGACGGTCCCGTCCGCGCGGGGCGCTTCACGGGACCGGGGTTCGCCGGTGCTCGGGCACGAACCCGCCCGGAGTGTTCATCGGTTGCCGCCCGGACGCCCGTCGCCGGCGAGCGGTGCCACCGGCCCGGAGGATGGGGCGGGGCGGGATCAGTACGCGGTGAGGCTGATCAGCTCGCCCGTTCTGGTCCAGCGCTGCTGTGAGGAGGAGGCGTTGCACCCGGACACACTGGCCGCCAGGAACGAGGGGTAGTTCGTGTACAGGCACATGCCGGGGTGGGCGGCCAGCCGGATCAGCTCGCCGTCGAAGGTCCAGCGCTGCTTCGACGAGGAGGCGTTGCACCCGGAGACGCTGGCCGCGTAGAAGGACGGGTAGTTCGTGGACAGGCACATGCCGGGGTGGGCGGCCAGCCGGATCAGCTCACCGTCGACGGTCCAGCGCTGTTCGGACGAGGACCCGTTGCACCCTTTCACGCTGGCCGCGTAGAAGGAGGGGTAGGCCGTGGCCAGACACTGGTTGCCCACGAGCGGGGCGACCGTGCCGGACGGTGCGGCGTCGGCCGTGGCGGCCGTGGCGGACGAGGGGAGAGCGAAGGCCGCCAGCGAGAGCAGCGCGGGTAAGAGAAGCTTGCGGAACACCTTGGACATGAGAGGAATCCCTTCGGAGCGGGCGGAGACGCGTCGGCGGGCGCGTGCGCGGGGCCCGGCGGCGTATCCGGTTGATGATGGCCTTCAGGGGTTCCCCTCCACCGTGACGCAGCATGCGTTCCCCGCGGAGTGATCTCTCTCACATGTCATGTATGCGTAATGAGCTGACGTGCGGAAATGCTTCAGGCCCCGGTCACCCTGGACCAGCGGCCGTCCACGGGCGAGGGACGCCCGCACCGCCTCCCGGCCGGCCCGGTGGCGGGAGCCGGGACCACCCGGCGGATGCCCCTCCCGGCGGACGGGTCCTCCCGGTGGGCGGGCCCTCCCGGCGGTGCCGCCCGGCACCGCCCGGTGCGCCGGCCCCGGCCCCAGGGCGGCCCGGCCGGGCTCCAGCGGCTCCCCGGTTTTGGCACCCCCGGCGACGACACCGCCGTGCCCGGTGACCGGCCGCGGCTTCGGCGTCCGTTCCGGCGGGTCGCGGATCGCGTGCGGCGCAAGGACCCCGCGGGCGCCGGCCGTCTTCCGCGCCGCCGCCCGGTCGGGGCGGCGACCGCTCCCCGGAGCCCCCCGGTGGCCCCGGAGCCCTTGGCGGTCCCGGTGGCCCCGGAGGCCCCACGCGGAGGCCCGGTGCGCCGGGTCGCTCAGACCCGCTCCACGAGCAGGGCGACGCCCTGGCCGACGCCGACGCAGAGTGTGGCGAGGCCGAGGCGGGCGTCCTCGCGTTCGAGGCGGCCGAGGAGGGTGAGCAGGATGCGGGCGCCGGAGGAGCCGAGGGGGTGTCCGAGGGCGATGGCGCCACCGTCGGCGTTGACCTTCTCCTCGTCGAGGTCCAGCCGCCGGATCACGGCCAGTGCCTGGGCGGCGAAGGCTTCGTTCAGTTCGACCGCGTCCAGATCGCGGAGTGACCGGCCGGCCCGGGCGAGCGCCTTCTCGGTGGCGGGAACCGGGCCGAGCCCCATGAGCTGCGGCGGGACCCCGGCGGACGCGGAGGTGATGATCCGGGCCCTGGGGGTGAGTCCGTGGCGGCGTACGGCCGCGCCACCGGCGACGATCAGCGCGGAGGCGCCGTCGGAGAGAGGTGAGGAGGAGCCGGCGGTGACGATGCCGCCGGGACGGAAGATGGTCCGCAGACTCCCCAGTTTCTCGGGGGTGGTGGTGGGGCGGGGACCCTCGTCGCGGGTGACGGCCCCGTCCTTGAGGGGGACCGCGACGATCTCGCGGTCGAAGTGCCCGGCTTCCCGCGCCGCGACGGCCCGCTGGTGGCTGCGGAGGGCGAAGGCGTCGGAGTCGGCGCGGGTGATGCCGTCGAGTGCGGCGACCTCCTCGGCGGTCTCGCCCATCGACAGGGTGACCCGGGCCGTCTCCGGGCCGGCTCCGGCGGGCACCGAGCGGTCGGCGGCGGTGAAGCGGGGGCTGGTGAAGCGCCAGCCGAGCGAGGTGTCGTGGATCTCGCCCGGTTTGGCCCAGGGAGTGCCGGGTTTGGCCATGACCCAGGGCGCGCGGGTCATCGACTCCACTCCGCCCGCCACGACGAGGTCGGCCTCACCGGCGCGGATGGCCTGGGCGGCGGAGGCCACGGCGGTCAGGCCGGAGGCGCAGAGCCGGTTGACGGTGTATCCGGGCACGGTGTGGGGGAGTCCGGCGAGCAGGACCGCCATGCGGGCCACGTTCCGATTGTCCTCGCCGGCCTGGTTGGCGGCTCCGAGGATCACCTCGTCCACGGCCTCGCCCGGGATGCCGGCCCGCCGCACGGCCTCGCCGACCACCAGGGCCGCCAGGTCGTCGGGGCGCACCGACGCCAGCGCGCCGCCGTAGCGGCCCTGGGGCGTGCGGGCGCCGTCGATCAGAAAGACCTCGTCGGACATGGGCGGACTCCTCAGCGGGAACGGGCGGCCGCGATCGCGGGGCGGTGAGGCGGCCGGTGAAGGAAGCGGGATCGGACAGGGTGGCACGTGCCGCCGGGTGGGCACCAGCGGGCGGTGCGCTCGCTCCCCCGCCGGGAGGGCGTCCCGCCGAGCCCCGGCCGCGCCGCCGGTCGTCGTGCGCCGCCCTCCCTCGCGGGGTTCCCGTCCGGCACCGCCGGCCCGGACGGCGCGCCGCGGAGGAGGTGGCCGCGGCCGGCGCGCCACCCGTGGCCTGGGGCGAGCGGCACCGGCTCGCCCCCTGGCGGGCGGCCGGACGCGGAGCCGGAGAGCATGCCCGGGCTCGCCGGCGACCGGCGGGGCGGGCGCCCGCACGGCCGCGAGGCGGCGTGAGGGCTGCGGGGTGGCCGCACCCGGGCGGCGCGCTCCGTCCTGGTGCGGGCGATGACGGCAGTGGAGCCGTGGAGCCGTGGGGCAATGGGGCCGTGGCGCCGCACGCGCTGGACGCCCTCGGGGAGTCGGATGGGCGGCGCCGCGTGGCATCCTGGACCGGTGTTCTCCTCCGGCCCTGTGGGCGCTGTGTTCTTCGACGTCGACGGAACTCTCGTCCCCGGGACGAGTTCGTCGGTCTTTCTCGCAGGGTTCCTCGGCCACCGGGACGAGTTGGCCCGGGCCGAGGACGCCTACGCCCGCGGCGACCTGGACAACCGGCAGGTGTCCGAACGGGATGCCCGGGGCTGGGCGGGCGTGTCCGAGGAGCAGATCCTCGGCCGGCTCGACGGGCTTCCCCTGGTCCCGGGCATCACGGAGACCGTGCGCTGGTGCCGGGGGAACGGGCTGGTGCCCGTGCTGGCGACGCTGGCCTGGTCGCCGGTCGGCGGATATCTGGCCGGCCGCTTCGGCTTCCACGCCTTCAGCGGACCCCGCCTGGAGAGGGCCGGCGGCCGGTTCACGGGCCGTGTCGCCCGCCACCTCGACGAGTACGGCAAACGGGACTTCGCCCTCGCGCTGGCCCGGGAGCTGGGGTTGCCACCCGGCGTGTGCGGGGCCGTCGGGGACAGCCGTTCCGATCTGCCCCTGTTCGCCTCCGTCGGGCTGAGCGTGGCGTTCAACGCCTCGGCGGCGGCACGGGAGGCGGCGACCGTCACGGTGGACGGCGGCGATCTGCGAGACGTACTGCCCGCCCTCAGCGGCCTGGTCGCGGCGGCGCGCTGACGGCCTCGCGCCGACGGCCGGAAGGGGCCGGCCCGCGGCGCTCGCCGCGGGCCGGCCCCTCTTCGGGACGGCGCGCCGGTCAGACCCCGGCGAGGGACTGAATCCACGAACGGTACGCGGTCACGTTCGTGTAGGCGGTGATGGTCTGCCGGTCGCTGGTGGAGGCGACACCGACCTGGATGCCGTTGGCCATCATCGGACCGCCCGAGTCGCCGCCCGCGGTGATGCCGTCGCCGCGGCGGGCGCAGATCGCGGTGCCGTTGTAGGCGTCGCGGCAGGCTCCGCTCACGATGACGTTGGCGACCTTCAGATAGCGGGACTGGCAGTTGATCTCGGAGCCGCACTGGGAGGTGGCGCCCCAGCCGTACACCTGCACGGTCTGGTTCACGGAGACCGAGCCGGGCTGTCCGAGGCGGGCATAGGTCGCCGTGACCGAGCGGTCGAGCTTGACCAGGGACAGGTCGGAGGAGGAGTGGTTGTGGACAGCCGAGGCGTTGGCCGAGATGCCGCCGCTGGTCTGGTCGAGGCTGCCGATACGGAACGACAGCCCGCCGCCGGTGACACAGTGCTTGGCGGTGAGTATCCAGGTGGGCGCGATGATCGAGGCGCTGCACGTCTGCCGGCCGTTGGAGAACAGCCGTGCCGCCCACGGGGCGTTGCTCGCGTAGCCCCCGCCGATGATCGGCAGGGCGGCCCGGCCTTCCGCGGCGCCGGAGGCTCTCTCCGCGGCCGGGGCGGCGGCCGGGGCCGGCGCGGGCGCCGGTGTCTGGGCCGTGGCGGTGGGGGCGAGGGCGACTACGGAGAGCGCGGCGGTCGCGAGGGCGGGTATGAGACGGGTGATACGCACGTGGTCTTCTCCATCGTGTGGGGGTGGAGCCCTGCCGGGATGCGCAGGAAGGGCAGGACGCACCAGAGGGTGTCTTGTTGCGTCCATGACACAAGTGGCTGCGGAGAATCTGGCAGACGCCGTGTCGCCGGCACAAGGGGTTGACGGAGGCGACTTGGACGCGGAGAGCCGGACCGTGCCCGAACTGTCCGGACAAGGTCCCGTACGGCACGGCGCCGCTCCTCACCGGTACCGGAGCAGCGCCCCGCCCGCGCCACCGCCCGTCGTGCCCCGCCCTGCCCCGCCCCCGCGCCGCCCGCCGCGTCGGGCGCCGCGCCCCACCCGCGTACCCCCTTCCCGCGCGGTCCCCTCGGCCCGGCCGGCCCCGCGCCCCGCGGCGCGGTCCGTGCCCTCAGGCGCCCGGCGCGGTCGCCCTGTCCCACCGGGTGCGGAGCGCGGCCAGCCGGGCCCTGAGTCCTTGCAGCGGTGTGGGCGGCAGCGCGCGGGCGGAGCCGCGCGCGTAGTGCCGTTCGACGTAGAACTGTCCCGTGCTGAGCACCGTCGTGACGGCGATGTACCAGACGGTGGCGACCAGCAGCAGCGGGATGACCTGATAGGTCTGGTTGTAGACCAGCTGCACCGAGTACAGCAGATCGTGCACGGCCAGCACACTGACGATGCTGGTGCCCTTCAACGTGCCGATCAGCATGTTCCCCGCCGTCGGGACGATGGAGCGCATCGCCTGCGGGATGACGATCCGGCGCAGGGTGCGCGCTCTGCCGATACCGAGGGCCTGGGCCGCCTCCGTCTGGCCCGACTCGACGGAGAGGATGCCGCCGCGCACCACCTCGGCCGCGTAGGCGGCTTCGTGCAGGGTCAGTCCGATGACGGCGGTGAGGGTGGGCCCGAGCAGATGCACCGTCTCGACGGTGACGAACTGCGGTCCGAAGGGGATGCCGAGACCGAGCGTCGGGTAGAGGGCGCCGATGTTGAACCAGAACAGCAGCTGCACCAGCAGGGGAGTGGACCGGAAGATCCAGACGTAGCCCCAGCTGAGGGTGCGCAGCACCGGATTGACGGAGAGCCGCATCACGGCGAGCGGAATGCCGAGCAGAAAGCCGAGCACCATCACCGCACCGGTCAGCCAGAGGGTGAGCAGCAGCCCGTCGAGCACGGCGGCGGTGGTGAAGTACCGGCCCACGACATCCCACTGGAACGCGGGGTTGCGGACGACGGAGTTGACCGCCATCGCGAGCAGCAGCAGCGCCACGACGGCCGTCAGCCGCCGGCCGGTGTGCCGGCGCGGCACGATCCTCGGCAGCTCCCCGCCGGGGGCCGCGCGGTGGACCGGCCTTTCCGGGCTGTCCGGGCTGTCCGGGCCGGGGGCGGGCGCGGGGCCGGGGGCGGAGGAGAGGGGCGGCGGGACGGAACCGTTGACGCGGGAGGGATCGGTGAGATCGGACGGCGGGACCATCAGAAGGCACTCCAGGGGAGGGACGCGCGGGCGCCGGTGACCCACCCGGCGGCGCGTGTGCGTGGACGCCGCGCGGGCACAGCGGCGCGGCGGGCGGTGGAATGGCGGCCGGCTCACGGGCGTCGTCGTGATCACCGCGTCCCTCAACGCGGCCGGCGCGGCTGCCGTGCCCGGCGGAGCCCGTCCGGCCCCGATCGTATGTATCCAACGCCCTTGTGTGTCAACCTCGGTGGCGGACCGTTCATTGGTGTTACATCACCTGGAACACAGTTGACGAGCGGCGAGTTGTACTGCTCAATTGGTCGCATGATTGCCGGTCTGCGCCTGGTTACGCGTGATCACATCGACTTCGGTCGGGTGTGGTCCGCGGCGTGTTGCGCCTGACGCGACAGCGGGCGGCCCGACCGGCCCCTCCCTCCCTCGGCGACCCCGTCGCGGGCCGGAATCCCTCTCCGCACACCGTCGTCCTCCCGCGCTGAGCACCCGCTGAGTCCGCGCGCGGACACCGCTGCGAGAGCCGGCACACCGCTGCCGCCGCCCGACCGTGCCCCTGGCCCGTGCCCGGCGTCGTCCCATCCGCTCACCATCTCGTTCCCCGCCTCCTGACGCGCCGTCCTCCGACGGCCGCAGGCTGCCGCACCGCCGTGCCCGGATACCGACCGGGGCACGGTCCCATGGACTTGAGGAAGGTCATCTCCCGTGCCGGTTGAGTTCCTTGGTATCGCCGCGACCAACAACGGCTCCGAAACCACCCCGCGCTCCGGCGCCGCGTTCGACAAGGAGTACACACTCCGGCTCGCCCGGGCACACGAGGACCACGACTGGGACCGGGTGCTCTTCGCGTACGGCTCCGGATCGCCCGATCCCGCACCGGCCGCCGCCTACATCGCGAGCAGGCTGGACCGCCTCCAGCTCCTGCTCGCCCACCGGCCCAACGTCTCGTACCCGACCTACGCCGCCAAGACCTTCGCCACCCTCGACCGCATCAGCGAGGGCCGGCTGGCCGTGCACTTCATCACCGGCGGCAACGACCGGGAGCAGGGCCGCGAGGGCGACACCCTCACCAAGGACGAGCGCTACACCCGCACCCGTGAGTACATCCGGATCGTCAAGAGGATCTGGACCACCCACGAGCCCTTCGACCACGAGGGGGAGCACTACCGCTTCCACGACTTCGTCAGCGATGTCTTCCCGGTCCGGCAGCCGCGCCCGGACGTGTCGTTCGGCGGTTCCTCGCCCGCGGCGTACGCGGCCGGGGGAGCCGAGGCCGACATCTACTGCCTGTGGGGGGAGCCGCTGGCCAGGACCGCCGAGCAGATCGAGGCCGTGAAGGCCGCCGCGAAGGCGGCGGGCCGCGCCGACGTGCCCCGTATCCAGGTGGCGTTCCGGCCCATCATCGCCCCCACGGAGGAGCTGGCGTGGGAGAAGGCCCACCGCACCGTGGGCGCGATCAAGGACCGCAAGGAGCGCGGCGATCTGGTCACCCGGCGGCACAACGGACACCATCAGCCCGAGAACACCGGTTCGCAGCGGCTGATCGCCATCGCCGAGGCGGGGGAGCGCTACGACCGCGCCCTGTGGACCCCGACAGCCGCTGCCACCGGTGGCGCGGGCAACTCCAACGCCCTGGTCGGCACGCCGGAGACGGTCGCCCAGGCGCTGCTGGACTACTACGACCTCGGCGTCGACATCCTCTCCGCCCGGGGCTACGACCTGCTGGGCGACGCGATCGACTTCGGCCGGCACGTCATTCCGATCGTCCGCGAGGAGGTCGCCAAGCGCGACGCCGAACGCCGGAACCAGCATGCCGCCGAGCCCGCCGGGTCCGCCGAGCCCGCCGGGTCCGCCGAGCCCGCCGGGTCCGCCGAGCCCGGCGCCGAGCCGGCGGCGGCGCACGGCGGCTCCCGGACCGCCGCGGCGGTGAACAGATGACCTCCTCCACCCGGCCCCGGCTCCGGCCCCGGCACGCCCCGGCCGACCGGGCCATCGTCCATGTCACCGTCTCCGACCCGAGGACCGGGCCCCTGCTGCGCGAACTCGGCGACGAGTACTCGGCGCGCTACGGCAAGGACGCCCACGCCGAGCTCGCCCGCTACCCCGACGAGGAGTTCACCCCGTCCCACGGCGGTGTCCTGCTCCTCCTCGTCGAGGACGGCGAGCCCGTCGCGGGCGGCGCGTTCCGCCGGTACGACGAGACCACGGCCGAGCTGAAGCGGATCTGGACGCACTCCGCGCACCGGCGGCGCGGTCTGGCCCGGCGGATCGTCGCCGAGCTGGAACGCGAGGCCGCCGCCCGCGGCTACCGGCGCATCCGTCTGACCACGGGGCCGCGCCAGCCCGAGGCCCGCGGACTGTATCTGACCACCGGCTACACGCCGTTGTTCGACACCGGCGCGGACCCCGAGACCATCGGCCTCCTGGCGTTCGAGAAGCGCCTGCCCACCCCCGCGCATCACGGAGAGGCGGCGGTCCTGTGACCATCCGCGGCATCGGAACGCGACTGCGCGCCGGCACCGGCATCGCGCTGCTGTCCGCACTGGCGCTGACCGCGTGCGGCTCCGGCGACACCCCCGGCGCCGCCCCGGCGGGAGCCGGGGCGTCCCGCGCGCCGGCCGACGACCCGGTGGCCGCCGTGCGCACCGTGGCGTCCGCCGCCGCCCTGCTCCCCGCGGACGTCCGGGCGTCGGGGAAGCTGCGGGTCGGCAGCTCGATCGGCGCCCCGCCCGGGGCGTACTACCCGAACGGGTCGAACCAGCCGCCCGCGGGTCTGGACATCGACCTCGCGAACGCGGTGGCCAAGGTCCTCGGTGTCGAACTGGAGCGGCAGGACGCCTCCTTCGAGACGATCCTGCCCGCCCTCGGCAGCGGCAAGTACGACTTCGGCACCGGGAACTTCGGTGTCACCGCCGAGCGGCTGAAGACCATCGACTTCGTCACCTACATCAACGACGGCCAGGGCTTCGCGGTGAAGAAGGGCAACACCGAGCTGACCACGAAGGTCACGGACCTCACCCAGCTCTGCGGACTGACCATCGGCACCGGGGCGGGCACCACCTTCGAGGCGACCCTCGCCGCCCAGCGGGGCGTCTGCGCCAAGGCGGGGAAGAAGCCGTACGAGGTCAAGGTCTACTCCGAGAACGGGGCCACCCTCACCGCGCTCCAGCAGGGCCGGACCGACGTGATCATGTCGACCATCAACGGGCTGCGCCACCAGGCGTCCCGGTCCGCCTCGGGGACCACCTTCCTCGGGGAGTACCACCGTCTCGATGTCGGCTTCGCCTTCGACAAGGGCTCACCTCTCACCAAGGCGTTCCGGGCCGCGGTCAACGAGCTGATCGCCGGTGGCACCTACGCCCGGATTCTCAAGAAATGGGGCACATCCGCCTCCGCGATCGAGACATCGCGCATCAACCCGCCCGAGCACGGCTGACGAGTGAGCAGGAACGCCACGATGGGACTCACCACCGATTCCACCGCCGCGCCACCGGGCGCGGCCTCCCCGGGCCCCGGCCCCGGCACCCCGCCGGGCCCCGGTGATCCGGCCCGCCTCCGGGTCGTCCCCGCCCGCCACTACGCCCGCTGGGCGGCGGGTGCGGCCGTGACCGTGCTGGTCGTCCAGTTCGCGCACGGGATGGCCACCAACCCGGTCTGGGAGTGGGGTGTCTTCAGCGACTACATCCTCTCCGAGACGATCGTGGACGCGGTGTGGGTGACCCTCCAGCTCACCGCCTACGCGACGGTGCTGGGCTTTCTCCTCGGCACCGTCCTGGCCTTCATGCGCCTCTCGCGCAGCCCGGTGCTCCAGACCGTCGCCTGGACCTATGTCTGGATCTTCCGCTCCATTCCGATGATCGTCCAGCTGGTGTTCTGGTTCAACCTCAGCGCCCTGTACGCGAGTCTGGGCGTCGGCATCCCCTTCGGCCCGGTCTTCTGGTCCGTCGACAGCAACAGTCTGATCGGCACCATGGGCGCCGCCGTCATCGGGCTGACGCTGCACCAGGCCGCGTACGCCGCCGAGATCGTCCGCGGCGGCGTCATCGCCGTCGACCACGGCCAGTCCGAGGCCGCCGCGGCGCTGGGCATCCCCCGGCTGCGCCAGATCCGCCGGATCGTGCTGCCGCAGGCGATGCGCGCCATTCTGCCGACCGCCGGGAACGAGATCATCGGACTGCTCAAGGGCACGTCGGTGGTGTACGTGATGGCCATCGGCGAGCTGTTCTACCAGGTCCAGGTGATCTACGGCCGCAACGGCCGGGTGATCCCGCTGCTCCTGGTCGCGACCGCCTGGTACGTGGTCCTCACCTCGGTGCTGTCGGTCGGCCAGTACTACGTGGAGCGGCACTTCGCCCGGGGCGCCAACCGCACCCCGCCGCCCTCCCCGATCCAGCGCGCCCGCCGTTTCGTACGGAATCTGCGCGCGGCGGCCTCCCGGCCCGACCGGCCCGTCATCCCCCTGAAGACCCTCGGAGGCAGCCGATGAGCGAGGTGACGGTGGACGCCGGCAGAACGGCGGCCCGGGCCGCCGAGGCGACGCCCGACGCGGAGGAGGTGATGGTGGACATCCGCGGTGTCCACAAGAGCTTCGGCGCCCTGGAGGTGCTGCGCGGGGTCGATCTGCGGGTGCGCGCGGGGGAGGTCACCGTGATCCTCGGTCCGTCCGGCTCCGGAAAGTCCACGCTGCTGCGCACCATCAACCACCTGGAGAAGGTCAACCGGGGCTGGATCAGCATCGACGGCGAACTCATCGGCTACCGCCGCTCCGGCGACAAGCTGCACGAGCTGAAGGAGAAGGACGTTCTGAAGCAGCGCACCCACATCGGGTTCGTCTTCCAGAACTTCAACCTCTTCCCGCATCTGACCGTGCTGGAGAACCTGGTGGAGGCCCCGGTCTCCGCGCTGCGGCTGCGGCGCGGGGAGGCACAGGAGCGGGCCCGGCGGCTGCTGGACCGGGTCGGGCTCGCCGACAAGACCGACGCCTATCCGCGGCAGCTCTCCGGGGGCCAGCAGCAGCGCGTGGCCATCGCCCGCGCGCTCGCCCTCGAACCGAAGGTGCTGCTCTTCGACGAGCCCACATCGGCGCTCGACCCCGAGCTGGTCGGTGAGGTCCTGGACGTCATCAAGGACCTGGCCCGCACCGGCACGACCATGATCGTCGTAACCCATGAGATCGGCTTCGCCCGCGAGGTCGCCGACACCGTGGTGTTCATGGACGACGGAGTCGTCGTGGAACGGGGCTCACCCGCCGCCGTCCTGGACGACCCGCGCCACGAGCGCACCCGTGCCTTCCTCTCCAAAGTCCTCTGACCGCGCCTCACCCCTCCCACAGGCAAGGAGCACCGCCATGTCCCTCTCCCTCTCCCTCTCCCGCCGCACCGGCGCCGCCGCGCTCGGCATGACCGCCGCCCTTCTCCTCGCCGCGTGCGGCAACCCCTCCGAGGACGGCACGACCGGGACGGGGGAGGCCAAGGACACGGGTACGAAGATCAATCTGAGCCCCGACCAGAACCGCGTCACCACCGGGAAGGTCGACTCCATCGCCGCCGGGGTTCCCGAGAGAATCCGCAAGAGAGGCACCCTGGAGATCGCCAGCTCCTCCGGCTCCGAGGCGCCCCTGGGCTTCCACGCCACCGACAACAAGACCGTCATCGGCGCCGAGCCCGACATCGCCCATCTGGTCGCCGATGTGCTCGGCCTCGAACCGCGCATCAACACGGTCTCCTGGGAGAACATCTTCGTCGGCCTCGACAGCGGCAAGTACGACGCCGGCTTCAGCAACATCACCGACACCGAGGAGCGCAAGGAGAAGTACGACTTCGCCACCTACCGCAAGGACAACCTGGGCTTCGCGGCGAAGAAGGGCAGCGGTCTGAAGATCAGCGGGCCCAAGGACGTCGCCGGCCGGACCGTCGCCGTGAGCAGCGGCACCAATCAGGAGAAGCTTCTGGTCGAGTGGAGCAAGGAGGCCGAGAAGGCCGGCCTCGCGCCGGTGGACATCAAGTACTACCAGAACGAGAGCGACACCTACCTCGCCCTCCAGTCCGGCCGGATCGAGCTCTACCTCGGCCCCAACCCGACCGCCGCCCACCACGCCGCCACCACGGGCAAGACCGAGGTCGTCGGTGTCCACTCCGGAGCCGGGGCCACCCTCCAGGGTCTTATCGCGGCCACGACCAAGAAGGACAACGGCCTGGTCAAGCCGCTCGCCGACGCCCTCAACGAGATCATCCGCAACGGTACGTACACCAAGGTGCTGAAGCGCTGGGGTCTGACCGACGAGGCCGTGACCACCTCGCGGATCAACCCGCCCGGACTGCCCAGGACCAACCAGTAGCCGCCGCCGGGACAGCGGTGACGCGGCACCCGCGTCACCACGCCGGCCCCCGGCCCGATCCCCCGCCGATCCCACGCTCCCGAAAGGGCCGCCATGGCCACCGTCCTGTCCGTCTCCGGAAGCCCCTCCGCCGCCTCCCGCACCGCCCGTCTGCTGCGCCATCTCGACCGGCGGCTCACGGCCCAGGGACACGAGGTCATCCCCCTGGACGTCCGCGCCCTCCCCGCCGACGCCCTGCTCGGCGCCGACTTCCGGCACCCGGCGATCGCCGAGGCGGCCGGGCTGTTCGAGCGCGCCGAGGGAGTCGTCATCGGCACGCCCGTCTACAAGGCCGCCTACTCCGGGGTGCTCAAGTCCCTGCTGGACCTGCTGCCGCAGCACGCCCTGGCCGGCAAGACGGTTCTGCCGCTCGCGACCGGCGGGACCGCCGCGCATGTCCTGGCGATCGACTACGCCCTGCGCCCGGTGCTCAGTTCCATGGGCGCCGCGCACATCGTCCAGGGCTGGTTCACCCTCGACACCGACATCGTGGTGGGCGACGAGGGCGCCCTGACCATCGCCCGGGGCGCGGACGAGGCCGTCACCCGTGTCGTCGACCGGTTCTCCGAAGCCCTCGGCGGCCGCCCGGCCCTGCTGGCGGCGGCGGGCTGCGCGCGGTAGCCGCGTCCGCCGCCGCGGGGGAGCGGGCCGCCCGGCCCGGCCCCTGGCGGACGCGGAGGGCGCCGCACCCCCGCGGCATCCGCCACCACGCCATCACCCCGTGGCCGGCGCGGGCCCCCTTGACGAAACGCGCCGGCCGCCGGACACTCCAGTACGGATTCCCCACCGGACAGGCAGGACATGACGGAGCGCCTGGAGTTGCCCGCCGGCCGGGCCGCGTGCGGCGCCCGGCCGCCCCTTCTCCTGACCTCCCGCCGCCATATCGACCTTCTGCGCGTCTGCAGCGCGGCGAGCCCCCTGCGCTGAACCGGCGGCGCCCACCGGCACGGTGACCTCACCGGGCACGCGGACACCCGCGGCCCTCGCCTCACGCGTGCCGCCCGCCGCTCCTCTCGACCGGAAGCCGGACCCGTACCCAGGGAGACCCATGCCCGCCGCGCCCCCGTCCACCGTGCCCTCCCACATCTCCCCGCCGTCGCTGCGGGGCAGGATCGGCGGTGACGCGAGAAGTGGCTACTTCGCCGCCCCGCGCCGCTACCGCCTCCATCTCTCGCCGTCCTGCCCGCACTGTCTGCGCATCGCCATCACCCACAGCCTGCTCGGTCTGGACGAGACCCTCCCGGTCGTGCAGCTGCCCCCGGTGCCCGACGGCCCCGACGGCGGACACTCCGCTCTGCGCCCCCTGTACGAGGCCAGTTCGCACCGGCATCCCGGACCGGCCACCGCCCCCGTGCTCAGCGACGACTGGACGGGACGGGTCGTCAGCACGCACACCCCGGACATCCTCCGCGACCTCGCCCGGAACTTCGGCGGCCACGGCCCCGGCCGGCCCGTCCTCCGGCCGCACGGCTCGGCGGAGGAGATCGAGGCCGTCACCCGTCTCTGCGAGGACCGCGTCAACCGCGCCGCGCAGAACGCCGGGCGGGCCGACACCGACGCGCCGGCGCGCCGGACCGCCCTCGGCTCCCTGCTCCGTGCCCTGGGCTCGCTGGAGGAGCGCCTGGCCGGCCGGCGCTTTCTCCTCGGCGACGACATCACGGCGGCGGATGTGGAGCTGTGGTTGACCCTGGTGCGGCTGGACACCGTGCACCGGCTGCATCTCGACGCCGCCGCGGTCCACCGGATCGCGGACCATCCCCAGCTGTGGCACTACGCCCGGCGACTGGCGGCGCACCCCGCCTTCGGCCGCCATCTCGACCTGGACGCCATCGCCCGCCGGCACCACGCGCACTGCCGGGGGCTGGAGGCGGCCGGGGCGGCCGTGCAGATCCTGGACTGGGCCGGGCACACCCCGGCCGGACCCGCCGCCGAGCCCTCCCGGAGGTACACGGCCTGCTCGCTGTCGTGACGGCGGACGCCGGACAGCGGGCACCGGCCCGGGCGCGCCGCGGAGTGTGCGGACCGCCCGGGCTCAGGGGGCGGGAGCCGGGGCGGCGGCCGGGACCGCCGCCGCGGTGGCGTCGGCCACGATGCGCTTGAAGCCCTCGGCGTGGGCACAGCCGGCCCGCTCGCCGAAGGCCCGCATCCGCTGGAACACCCAGGCGATGTCGGCGCGCGGGTCGGCGGAGTCACGGAACTGGCTGGCGTGGCAGAGGATGGCCTCGGCCTTGCGCTCGGCGTGCGGACCGACGTCGACGAAGAAGTCCGTGTGCTCGTGCCCGGGAACCCAGACCTCCGCCACCCGGTGCGGCGCGAGCCCCGCCGCCAGGAGCTCGGGGAAGGCCCGGGGGTTCCGGGCGTCGGGGTAGACGGCGCTGAGCGCGGCCTCGCCCACGGCGAGGTGGTCCGGGTGGGACGCGCCCATGGGGAACTCCAGTGAGCGCAGCGGCTGGTGGGTGAGGACCAGCTGGGGGCGCACCCGGCGGATGGTCTCGACCAGGGCGCGGCGGAGGGTGAGATCCGGCGTCAGCGTCCCGTCGGGAAAGCCGAGGA
This sequence comes from Streptomyces sp. NPDC001889, assembly GCF_053594535.1. NCBI lineage: Bacteria > Bacillati > Actinomycetota > Actinomycetes > Kitasatosporales > Streptomycetaceae > Streptomyces > Streptomyces sp. NPDC001889. Next base: position 140,679 of record NZ_JBSFER010000017.1, on the reverse strand, counting down.
AGGTCACCTCGTGGACGTCGAGGAGAGCCGCCGCCGCGCGCTGTTCCCGGTACCGGGTGGCCGTCAGCTCCTCCGCCGGCTCCTCGGGGTCCTCACCCCCCTGGGACCCGTCCGTGCAGATCGCGTAGTGCACCCGGCTGCCCTCCGCGCTCAGCCGGCCCACCGTGCCGCCGAAGCCGAACTCGGCGTCGTCGGGGTGGGCGGTGATGACCAGAACGCGTTCATGGAACGCGGGTAAGGGGAGAAGCGGGCCGGCGGACCGGTTTCTGAATGCCAAGGTCGCCCAGCTCCTCCGCGCTGTCCGCGCCGCAGTCGAACCCCAGTGAAGTGAATCGAGAACGGTATTCATCGGCCGATATGCATGATTGGGCGGAAATTATTCAGAAGAATTGACGGGGTGTCAATAAATCCCTGATGTGACGTAGGTCATAGTTGTGCTTTCTGTTGGTCGGGGCCGGGAATCGTGCAGGATTCTCCGCCTACGGCGCAAGAACTTCCCACTCGGCCCGGCGGTCGTCCCGACCGCCGCGGTCGAGATGACCTGTGGGTGAGTAGGGGTGAGTTGACCGGATCTCCGGACCGTGTCCCGGGCGGGGCGGGTGAGAACCCCCGGGCCCGCCCGGCAGCGTGTCCTCGGGCAACGGCGCGCCGCGCGACGCGCCGCCGCCCGCCGCTCGGCGGTGCGCGCCGGCCGCCGGTGACACCTCTTCCGCCGTGTCGAATCCGGCCGCGCCTCCCCGGCGGGACCGCCACCGCGCGGCCCCTTTCCCGCACGCTCTCACCGGCAGGTCGAACCCCCTTCGGAGAAGGAGAGTCCCATGAAGTTCGTCATCCCCGCCAAGCGTTCGTCGAGCAGGGTTCCCCATAAGAACTTCCGTGAATTCGCGCCGGGCGAATCGCTGCTGGACATCCTGGTGAAAAAGCTGGTGCGGCTCGGGGAGCCGGGCGATGTCCATCTCTCCTCCGAGGACGAATCGGCACGCGAAGTGGCCGACAGACACGGAGTCTCCTTCCTGCCGAGGGCCAAGCACCTCACCGAGAACTCCTACCCTTTCCAATCGGTCGTCAACGAGGTGTGCGGACAGCTCCCGGACGACGACGACATCATGTGGTGTCACGCGACGGACCCGTTCTTCGACGAGCACCCGGCCGTTGTCGAGGCCTGGCGGAAGCGCGAGAATCCGGACGCCGACTCGATCACGGTCGTCTATCCGATGCGCGAGTACCTCCTCGATGGGAACTTCAATCCGATGGGATTCGGATTCGGTTCCTGGCACCGCCCCTCGCAGGAGCTCCCGACCTACTACCAGCTCGGATTCACCTGCTCGATCATGACCAGGCACACCGCGACCAACATCGGGCTCGTGGGCGCGCGTCCCCTGTGGTACGAGGCCGCCAACCTCACCATCGACATCGACACCCAGGCCCAGTTCGACTTCGCCGCCCGTCTCTACCGGGTCGCCTCCGAATCCTGACAGCGGTTCACCGGCGCCGCGCGGACGGCGCCAACCCCGTGGGGCGGGCCGGTCCCGCGCGCCCAGAGGGCTCAGCCGGCCCGGACATGTGCGACGACTGTGGAGTGGTGAGGTTCCGGAATGGACACAGACAGCCGGACGCTGGCGGAATCGGTCGCCGAACTGGTCCGGATTCCGAGCGTCAACCCGCTCCACGCCGGACCCCGGGCCGAGGAGCACGGCCCGGTCGGCGAGGGCGCCCTCGCGGCCCGGCTCGCCGAACGCTTCGACGGCTGCGGCGCGGACGAGACCGTCCTGGACGAGGTGCTGCCGGGCCGGCCCAATGTGTACGGGCGCTTCCCCGGACGGTCCGGCCGGCTCGTCGTGGTGGACGTCCACACCGACACCGTCACCGTCGAGAACATGACCGACCCGCCTTTCGACGGACGCATCGAGTCCGGCTCCGTGTGGGGGCGCGGAGCGCTGGACACCAAGGCGACCATGGGCGTGCTGCTCGCGCTGCTCGAAGCGTGGCACCGCGACGGGCTGCGCCCCGACCCGACCCTCCTGCTCGTCGGTTCGATCAGCGAGGAGGTCGGGGGACTGCTCGGCGCGACCCGGTTCAGGCCGTGGGCCGAGCAGCAGGGGCTGCTGATCGACCAGCTGCTGGTGGCGGAACCGACCGGGTTCCGCCCCGTCCACGGTCTGAAGGGCCTCGTCCTCGTCCGGGTGACGGCGCTGGGCACGGCGGCGCATTCGGCGCTGCCGGACTCGGGGGTGAACGCCATCGAGGCGATGGCGCCCGTGATCGACGCCTTCGTCGCCGAGAACGCGCGGCTGCGGGCCCTCCCGGCCGCCACCGAACTGGGCACCGGCACCGTCTCGGTCACCCAGATCTCGGGTGGCACCGGCAGCAATGTGATCCCGGACCGGTGCTCGATCTCCGTGGGCCGCCGGATTGTCCCGGGCGAGGACCCGGACGAGGTCCTGGAGCGGATGGCCGCCGTCGCCCGCGCCGCCTGCCCCATCCCCTGCGAGATCACCTCGCTGCTGCCCACCACGCCGGACGGCCGGGCCGGCTCGCCGGCGTTCTACCAGCGCCCCGACTCCGCCTTCGTCCAGTTCCTGGCCCGGGCCGCCGGCACCGAGCCCGCTGTCGCGCCCTTCGGCGCGAACGTCCTGCGGTACTCGGGCCTGGCCAGGGAGCTGGCCGTCTTCGGCCCGGGCTCCATCGACCACGCCCACCAGGCCACCGAGCGGGTCGCCGTCGCCGATCTGGTGCGCCTCGCCGGCATCCTCCGGTCCTGGCTCTCGCCGGCCTGAGAGCGGACGACCCCGCGCCCACAGGAGCCCCGCCGCACCGGCCGGGCCGACCACCGAGAGGGGAAGAGATGGCGACCGCCACCACCGCGACGGCCGCGGAGACAGTCGAGCGGCTCAAGGAACCGGTCCAGCTCTACAGCCGCGGCTGGATGCTGGCGGACTCCACCGACGCGTACGGAAAGGGGCTGGGCTTCGCGACCGGCGCGCAGTTCTGGGTCGTGGGCCGTGCCGGTGTCCTCGGCAGCTGTCCGGCCGAGGTCGCCGCGGCGGCGATCGCCTTCGAGCCCCTGGAGGAGGTGCGGAAGGCCTGGGACCGGGTTCCGGCGGGGCTGACCCACTACGAGGTCGCGCTCCACTACCGGGATGTCATCACGGCCTGGGGGGAGCGGGTTCTCGCGGCCGTCGACCCCGGAACCCTCCGTACCGTCGACGGGCTGGGGCGCCGGATCGCCGGCGCGGCCCCCGACGCGCTGGGCGCCCTCTTCACCGGCTGGCGGCGGCTCCCGGCTCCCGACGGGCTGCCCGGCCGGGCCGCGCTCACCCTCCATGTGCTGCGCGAACTGCGGGGCGCAGCCCATATCGCCGCGATCCTGGCCTGCCGGCTGACACCGCTCGACGCGATTCTCGCCGCCACCCACGCACCCCCGCGCACCGGCCCCGGATACGCCGAACGCATGGGGCACCGGGGGCCGTTCCGTGATCCCGAGGAGGTGCGGGAGCAGCGCGTCGAGGCCGAGGAACTCACCTCGGCGATCACCGTCCCCTTCTTCTCCCGCCTCACCCCGGCGGAGCTGGCGCTCTTCGGCGACGCCGTCGAGCGGGTCTGTGCCACCGCCCGCGACCGGGCCGCCGGGGGCGCGGCGCCCTAGGTCGTCTCCTTCGGTTCTCGCCGGGCTCGCGAGCCCCGGCACCGCGCCTCGCCGCGTTGTCGTCCGTCGCCGGCGCTCCGCGTGGGCTCCCTCCTCCGCCTCGCGATCCACGGCACCGGACCCCGCTCACCGATCCGGCCCGATCCGAAAGAAACTCCCCGGGCCGCGGGTGTGCGCGGGGCCCGGCCCGCGCCGCCCGGGCGGCTACTCCGCCCTGGTCCCGGAGGACTCGCCGCCGGAGGCCGGCGGCGCGTGGGCCGGGGCGGTCGCCCGCTTCCCGGAGGCGGCGGGCCGGCCCGCCGCGCGGGCGTGCACGGCGAAGTAGAGGGCGGCCGCGACCATGGCCAGGGCCGAGATCCAGTACATACCGGTGGCCATCGGCCAGGAGAGCCCGGCGGCCGTCACCAGCGCCATCCCGAGCCAGGTGCCCCCGGACTCCGCGACACCCCAGGCCAGACCGGCCAGACTGTACGCGGTCACGTTCGTCATCCGGCCCTTCACCTCGACGACCTTGGTGTGGTAGATCGGCCCCCACACCAGCTCCGAGAGGGTGAACAGCAGCACGGCGACATACCCCACGACGACCGGCGACCGGACGACCAGGGCGAAGACCACCACGCTCACCGCCATCAGCAGATGGGCACCGGGCACCACCCACAACTCCACCGCCCCGGGCCTGCGCGCCTCCAGCCGCTGGACGAACGAGGTGACCGGCGTCTGGAGGACGATGATCAGCAGCGCGTTGGCCACGAAGAGCAGGGAGACCTGCTGCGGACCCGGCGAGTCGGCGGCGTAGGTGGGCAGGACGTCGAAGACCTGTGCGTACGCCACCCAGGTCAGCATGGTGACCCCGAGGAAGACGAGGAACGGCCGCCGCGTCCGCCCCGCGCCGCCGGCCCCCTCCACGGCCCCGGCGTCCTCCGTGCCGGGCGCGGCCGGGCGCGGGAGCCGCAGCGCGGCGAGGGTGGCGCAGAGGTAGAGCACCACGCCCAGCACCGGCAGAGTGGACGGGAAGTGGGTCAGCAGGACGCCTCCCGCCGCCGAGCCCAGAGCGGCACCCGCGTTCACCGCCAGATTGAGATGGGAGAAGCCGCGCAGCCGCTCCTCCGCGCTGTGGGCCGCCGCGACCAGCGCCTTGAGGGCCGCCGTCGCCGCCGAGAAGGAGAGCCCGAGCAGCGAGGCGAGAACCACCCAGACCGGCAGCGCCCGCCCCTGGTAGGCGACCATCAGCAGCAGGGCCGCCGTGGCGATGACATAGGAGACCAGCACCGAGCGCCGCAGACCGAGCGCGGTGATCAGACGGGAGACCAGCAGCCCTCCGGCCTTGCCGAACAGCAGGCACGCGGCCACCACGGTGCCGCCCTCCACGCCGTCCATGTCCCGGGTCCTGATGAGCCAGAGACCGAGGAAGGGCACCAGGGTGAAGTAGGCCGCCGAGCTGAACCCGCGTACCAGGAGGAACGCGACGACGGTCCTGCGCGGGACGGCGCCGGTGCCCGCCGTCATCCGCTCTCCGCTCCGTCCTCGGAGGTCTCCAGGTAGAAGGCGTCCGAGAGGAGCCGGTGGCGGGCGAGGACCTCCGCCTCGTCACCGGCGGTGTAGAAGACCCGGCCGGTGGCCGACGCGGCGGTGAGATCGGTGGAGACCGTGTCGCCGACGGCCTTCAGCATGCGCACCTCCACCGTGCCCGGGAGCGCGGCGAGTTCCCCGCCGGTGACGAGGCGGGTGATGCGCCCCGGACGGATGGGCAGATTGGCGTTGACCACGATGTCGGGACGCCGCCGCTGGGTGACCTCCGGCGCGCGGCCGAGGGATGTGGCCAGGAACGCCTCGTGCAGATCCACTCCGTACTGGAGCCGCACGGCGTCGACGATGCCCGCGCCCGCCGGGCGGCAGGCCACCTCGCCCACCAGCAGCCCCTCAGAGGTCTTGAACAGCTCCAGATGGGTGACCCCGGAGCGCAGGCCGAGCGCCTGGAGGACCCGGGAGTTCAGCTTGAGCACCGGATCGTGATCGGGGTGCGCGGCCGGGAGGCAGTAGGAGCCGCTGACGTTGTCGAGCTGTCCCAGCGACGGGGCGAAGTACCGGGAGGGGGCGGCGAAGACGACCGCGCCCTCGTGCACGACGGCGTCGCAGTGGTACTCCCCCTCCATCTCGACGAAGCGCTCCACGGCCAGCGGGAACCGGGCGGCGCGCAGTCCGTCCGCGGCGGGCGAGGAGGCGAAGGCGCCGAACTCCTCGGGCGAGCGGAACACCTTCACATTCATGCACCCGCCGCCGAAGGTGGGCTTGACCACGCAGGGCCAGCCGGTGCGCTCGGCCGCGCCGGGCACCTCGGCCACCCCCGCGGCCTGGGCGAACCGGGTGACGGGGAGCCCCGCGTCGGCCAGCCGCCGCTTCATGACGTACTTGTGGGAGAAGGCCAGCGCCGTCTCGAACCCGGTCCCCGGCAGACCGAGCACCGACCGCACGTATCCGCCGGTGGCCTGGCTGAACTCCACGGCGGCGACGACATGGCCGACCGGCTGCCGGCGGTCGAGCTCCAGCACGGCGCGCAGCACCTGGGTGGGGTCCTGGATGTCGCCGATCTCGCGGACGGTCACGCCGGGAGGGAAGGTGTGGCTGTGGCCCTCCTCGGTGACGACCGAGACCCGGTCCAGGAGCGGCGAGTCGAACAGCCGGTCCGCCAGCGCGCGGCGGCGTGAGCAGAGCACAACGGTGTGGGTGGTCATGGGCGTTCCTTGGACTCGGGGAGTGTGCTCCAGGCGGCGAGGGAGGTGTGGACCTCGGCGGCGAGGGCCGCGGCCTCCCTGGCGGGCAGCCCCGCGGTGAGCGCGGCGAGCTGTCGCCCGATCCGGTCGGACGGGCCGCCGTCCGGCCCCGGGGGCGCGGAACCGCCGGAGGTGACCGCCCACAGGGGCCGGACCCGGGCGCCCCGGCGGCACTTGGCGTCGTACGAGGAGGTGCCCAGGTGGAGGCGGGTCAGCCCGCGCTCGTAGCAGTACCGCAGGGGCGCGTACAGCAGCAGTTGCGCGTACTCGTCCGCGCCGGGCAGACGCGGGTAGTCGAATCCGATCAGCCGCAGCGCCAGTTCGTCGCCCGCCTCGTAGCACAGCGAGAAACCGATCAGCCGGCCGCCGTCGTGGACCGCGAACACCACGGCCTCCCGGTCCAGATGCTCGGCCTGCCGTCCGAGGAAGCCGCGCAGCCGCTCGTCCGACATGTCGTGTCCGTATTTGCGCTGCACCTGCCCGAGCAGCGGGGCACCCCGCTCCCAGATGTCGGAGAGGCTCATCCGCCGCACTTCCAGGCCGCTCTCGGCGAACCTGCGGATCTCGCGGCGGGCGTTGGTGCGCCGCTGCTTGGGGGAGAGCGCGCCGACGAAGTCGTCCAGCCCCGCGCCGACGGTCTCCACCGTGCAGTCGGCGCGCAGCAGATGGAGGCCGGGGGCGATGCCCGGGGTGAGGGTCCGGGCCGCGGCGATGACCTCGGTGGCCGCGTCGGTGGGGAGGTTCGGCCACCACCAGCGGCCACCGGCCTCCGGGACGGCCCCGGCGGCTGCGCCCAGCAGCGCCGCCAGCTCCTCCGTCGCACGGCCCGGTCCGGGGACGGCGCTCCGCCCCTGGGGGACGCCGGGCAGCAGCACATCGGAGCGGAAGCCGCGCCTGCCGCCCAGGAGCAGCATGGGCCCGGCGTCCCGGGGCTGCCCCAGGACCCGCGGCGCCCGGTAGTCCTGGTGCCCCTCGTCCGGGTTCCAGTGCGCGACCAGCCCCGCCGAGAGGCCGTCCCCCCGGCGGGAGGACAGATAGTGCGGCTCCGCCCCGCCGTCGGCGTCCACGAAGCGGAGCCAGTTGGCGGTGAGGTAGAAGGACCTGGTGGCGGCCAGCCGATCCCAGCCGGCGGCGGACCCGGGGTCGCCGTGCCGCTCGATCGCGGTCATGCGGACCCTCCCGTCACCGTGACGGTTCCCCCGTGCCGGGGGCCCGGTCTCCCGTCCCGGCGACCGGCCCCCGTCGTGCACCGGAGCCGCCCTCCGCGCTCTGACGCAACTCCCATTCCCCCTCCAGCCGAGCCCGCGACCCACCGCAATCTCTTCTCCTCCGTTCTCTTCACGTACAGGAACTCCGCGGGGTTCACCGGCGACCCCATTCATCTTCACGCGTGCTCTCCCGCAGGCCGCGCGGCCAAGGAATCAAAGGTTCCCCCTTGCTGCGGAATGGAGAATTCCGATACCGATCGGCACATCCCCGTCGCGTCGGCCGTGTCACGACGAGTAACCCCGGGCACACGGAAATCAATCGCTTCAACGCAAACAGGAAATTTTGCCCTCTGTGCGGAGAGAACCGAAAGATGGCTCCCTAGTGATCTGTGTCACCTTACATGCCCTTTGACGGTTGGTGAAGGGACATGGCACCTTGTGGAGATATCGACCGCCGGTTGCACAAATCGCTCTGTCTGTAACGGTCTTCGGGACTCCGGCATCAGCGGGCCCGGCGGTAATAGCGATCACGCAATGCCGAACAGTGAACTGTGGTGCACAAGCGAGGGTGCTCTAGGAGACCTGCGTGAAAACAGTGATCGAACCCGTGCAGTCGTCCTTCGTCGCCAAGGTGACGGGATGCGACCTGGCCAGGCCGCTTTCGGATGAGGTCTTCGCCGAAATAGACGCGGCCTTCACCAAGTACGCCGTTCTGTACTTTCCGGACCAGCCGCTCACCGACGACCAGCAGATCGAATTCAGCAAGCGCTTCGGACCGCTGGAGACGGCACCGAACTACGCCGGAAAGGAGTTGCGTCTGCGGAATGAGTTCACGGACATCTCCAACCTCGACCACGCCGGAAACGTCCTTGACCCGGATGACCGGCTGAACCGCTACAACCTGGGCAACCAGATGTGGCACACCGATAGCTCCTTCAAGGCGCGCCGGTCGAAGTGCTCGCTGCTCTCCGCGCGTGAGGTCACGCCGACCGGTGGGGAGACGCAGTACGCGGATATGCGCGCGGCGTACGACGCGCTTCCCGGCGAGCGCAAGAGAGAACTCGCCGGGCTGGTCGCGGAACACAGCATCGCCACCTCCCGGAAGAAGTCCGGATTCCATGACTTCAACGGTGACATCGCCGCACAACTGCCGCCGGTTCCGCAGAGACTCGTCGACTTCTACGCGGCCTCGGGCCGCACCAGCCTCTATCTCGCCTCCCATGCCTCCCATGTGATCGGCTGGCCGGTGGAGAAAGGGGAGGCGCTTCTCGACGAGCTGATCCGGTTCGCGACGCAGGAACGTTTCGTCTATACGCACGACTGGACGGTCGGCGATCTGGTGATGTGGGACAACCGCTGCACCATGCACCGCGGCCGGCCCTACGACCTCGCGCAGCGCCGGGTTCTGCACCGCACCACGGTCTCCGATGTGGAGACGGCTTTCGTGTAACCGGCACCGCCGGAGATGTGAACGACCGCCTCGCCCAGGGGATCGAGAGGCCGGTCCGCATCCGACGAGAAGACACGTCAATATCCGGGGGATGCTCGATCGACCGTGCTCGCGGCACCCCCGGGAAGTCGACAACTGGGGGAATTCAGCTATGACGCGTGCTGCGCGCTTGATCATGGTCGGCTGCGGCCACATGGGATATGCGATGGTCCGAGGGCTTCACGGCAGGTCGCCGTGGGCCGAAATCGTCGTCGTCGAGACCAGTCCCGAGCGGCGCACAACCCTGTCCGAGCGGGACGGACTGACGGTCTCCGCCGATCTGGAGATCGCCGAGGGCGACTTCGTCGTCCTCGCCATCCCGCCGCAGGCCTTCGAGGCATTCGTCAGGAGCCGGCGCCACACATTCACCCCCACGACGCCCGTGCTGTCGGTCATGGCCGGTCTCACCGCCGACTCCATCGCTCGGGACCTGGGCACCTCACAGGTGGTCCGCTCGATTCCCAACACGCCGTCCGAGATATTCGAGGGAATGTCCGTCTACTTCGCGGACACGGCGGTGTCGAAGGAAACGATCGCGCAGGCCGATCTGCTGCTGGGTTCCATCGGAAAGACCCTGCGCGTCGCATCGGAGAAACTGGTCGACGACGCCACGGCGCTCTGCGGAGGAGGACCGGCGTTCGTCAGCTACATCATGGACGCCTTCTGCCGGTTCGCCGTCTCGCGCGGATTCACCCCGGAGGCCGGCCGGGACATGGCGGTCCAGGTGTTCAGCGGAACCGCCGCCCTGGTGGCGGGGAGCGGCAGGCCGCCGATGCAGCTCTGCCGCGAGGTGATGACACCGAACGGCACCACCGAGCGCGGGGTGGATGTCTTCGACCACGTCGGTATGAAACAGCATATCCACGACGCGCTCACCGCGTCGGCGGAGCGTTCGGCGGAGCTGGGCACCGCCCTCAGCGGAGGCAGATGTCCCGGTGACGCCGATGTTTGAGAGAACATACGGCGGCGGTGACGCCGTCGCGCCGCCCCGCGCCGCCGGACCCCGGGGACGCGAGACCTACGATGTGCGCTTCGCCGGCGGACGCCACTTCCGGATGTACGACGACCCCGGAACGTTCCGTGTCAGCCGGGCGGGCATCGCACTCGGCAACCATCTCGTCCGCGGCCTGGACGGCAGCGAGAGCACTGTACGGATTCTTGAGATCGGCACCGGGAGCGGTGCGATCGCCATGCTGCTGCGCGCCATGGGATTCACCTCGGTCGTCGCCACCGATGTCTGCCCGGCGGCGGTCTCCACCGCCCGGCGCAACGAACGCGTGAACTTCGGCGACTCGGTCATCGACTTCCACCAGAGCGATCTCTTTCCGCGCCCCGCGTCCGCGCCCCCGGAGCTCTACGACCTCATCGTCTTCAACCCGCCCGGCTGGCGCACCCCGTCGGACGCCCTCCGGGCGCAACTGGAGAGCAGACAGCCCTCGCTCAACCTGGAGGCGATGTTCTACGGGGACAGTGTCCTGCTGCGATTCCTGCGGCAGCTCCCGGACCATCTGGCGCCCCACGGGCGCGCGATCGTCGGCCTGAACTCCCTGCTCGGCATCGCCAGCATCTTTGCGGCCTCGCAGCCGCCGGACCGTCCGCCGGGCGCCGGCCTCGCACTCCGCTCGCAACTCCTGGAACGTCTGGAATTCCCGCTGCTCTTCTACACCGAGGAGTGGCTGGAGGCCCGCGAGTTACTCTTCGCCGAGTTCCGGCAGGGGCGTCGGGACTACGCGGCGACCTATGTCACCAAGGGCGAGACCATCCACTGGTTCTACGAAATCACGGAGGTCACCGTGGACGCCCTGGGAACGGACCGCCCCCCGCTCCAGCCCCTCCAACCGTCCCGTCCCGTATGAGCGGCCTCAGCGGCCGGCCCTTCCGCCCCACCTACGACGCCGTGGTCGTCGGGCTGGGCATCATGGGAGCGGCGGCGCTCTTCCACCTCAGCCGCCGGGGGGTGCGGGCCCTCGGAGTCGAGGCCCGCGGCCCGATGCACGACCTGGGCTCCTCGCACGGCCAGAGCCGGATCTTCCGCCGCGCCTACTGGGAGGGCGGGCAGTACATCCCGCTCCTCGACCGCTCCTACGACGGCTGGTGGGAGCTGGACGACGCGACCGACGGCACGGTCGCCCTCAGGACCGGCGGTCTCTTCATCGGCCCGTCCGATTCGAAGCTGGTGCACGGCGCCCGGACGACCGCGACCGGGCACGGGATCGCGCACGAGTGTCTGGACCGGGCGGAGATATCCGCCCGCTATCCCGCCTTCCGCCCCGGGCACGGCATGGTCGCCGTCCACGAGCCGGACGCGCTGATGCTCTTCGCCGAACGGGCACGGCTCAGCTATCTCTCACGGGCGGCGTCCGCCGGCGCGCACCTCGTCCACGGCCGGGCCGTTCGCTCGCTGGAATCCGGGAGCGGCGGCGCTGTCACGGTCACCGGTGACGGATGGCGGGTGAGCTCCGGCGCGGTCGTGCTCACCGCAGGGGGCTGGATCAGCGGGTTCCTGCCCGAGGAGACCGGCGCCCTGCTCACCCCGATGCGGATACCCGTCTACGAGTTCGACGTGGCGGAGTCCGCCGAGCGCGACCACCTTCCCGGCAGGTTTCCCGTCTTCCTCCACGAGGACGCCGGAGGGACCCTCGTCTACGGGCTCCCCAAGTGGCGCTCCCCCGAGGGCGGCCTGCGGGTGGGCTTCCACAACCGCCAGCTCTCGCCGCTCGACATCGACGGCGCCAGACGCCCTCCCACCGACACGGAGCGCCTGGAGCTGTGGCACGCCGTCAAGGAGCTGCTGCCCGGCATCCGGAGCACCGGGCGCGGCACCTCCTGCGTGTACACCATGTCCAGGGACGAGAGCTTCCTCATCGGACGGTCCCGGGAACGGGAGGGCGTCGTCTACGCGAGTGCCTGCTCCGGCCACGGTTTCAAGTTCGCGCCGGGCATCGGCGAGATCCTCGTGGAACTCGCGCTCGACGGCCGCTCGTCGATGGACATCTCGGCCTTCGACCCCGAACGCCTGCGCTGACCCGCGAATCCGATCCCGGACCCGGCCGGACCCGCCTCCGGCCGGACCCGCCTCCGGCCGGACCCGCCTCCGGGCGGGGCCGGCCGGGTCCGTCACGCGGCCCGCGGTACGGAGGGCTCCGCGACCGGGTGCAGCGCGGCGTACTCCAGCGGCGCGGACGGGTCGATGGAGACAGTGAGCTGGGCGGGGTCGGCGTCCGCGCGCACCAGCAGGTCGCCGACCGCGGCGATCATCGCGCCGTTGTCGGTGCACAGCGACAGCGGCGGCACCCGCAGCTCCACCCCGGCGGCGGCGCACCGCTCCTCCGCGAGCGCCCGCACCCGGGAGTTCGCCGCCACCCCGCCCACCACGACCAGGGTCCGCACGCCGTACGCCCGGCAGGCGGCCAGCGCCTTGCGGGTGAGCACATCCGCGACCGCCTCCTGGAGGGAGGCCGCGCCGTCGGCCAGCGGCAGCTCCTCGCCCCGGACGCGCCGCTCCTCGGCCCAGCGCGCCGCGGCCGTCTTCAGGCCGGAGAACGAGAAGGCGTACGGATCGTCCTTCGCGCCGGTCAGCGGGCGGGGGAAGGCCACCGCGCACGGATCGCCGCCCCGGGCCGCCCGGTCGATCGCCGGACCTCCCGGATAGGGCAGACCGAAGACCCGGGCCACCTTGTCGAAACACTCCCCGGCGGCGTCGTCGACGGTGTCGCCCAGATGGAGGATGGGGTCGCGGACGAGATCGCGCACCAGCAGCAGCGAGGTGTGGCCGCCGGAGACGATCAGCACCACGCACGGGTCGGGCAGCGGGCCGTGCTCCAGGGTGTCCGCCGCGACATGGCCCGCCAGGTGGTGGACCCCGTACAGCGGCACCCCGGCCGTGTAGGCGAGGGTCTTCGCCCCCGCGAGCCCTACCTGGAGGGCTCCCGACAGGCCCGGACCGGTGGTGACGGCGACGGCGTCGAGGTCGGCGAGGCGCAGCCCCGCCTGGTCCAGCGCCTCCCGCACGACCGGACGGAAGGCGTGCAGATGGGCCCGCGCGGCGATCTCGGGGACCACGCCGCCGAACCGGGCGTGCTCGTCCATGCTCGACGCCACGGCGTGCGCGAGCAGCCGCCCGTCGGACACGATCCCGGCCCCGGTCTCATCGCACGACGACTCGATACCGAGCACGATCCGGCCTCGCGGCATGGTCTCTCCCTCACGACACGGTCATACTGCGCTGCCATGGTAGTTGCAAATCATGTGCAACAAGGGCGGGCGGTCGCGGGCGCCGGGGGGAGCGGCGGCGCCCCCCGGCGGCGCTGTCGACACGCCGGTGCCGCGCCCGCTCGTACCGCCGGCTGAGCCGCGCGGACGCCCCGCCCGCGCGCGGCAGCTCCCCGGGCGTACCGGACCCGGTGATCCGCCCGCCGCCGAGGGAGACCACCCGGTCCGCGCCGGCCGGGGTGGCGGGAGGGCGGGCGATCACGATCACGGTGCGCTCCGGGTCGTCGCCGAGGCCGACGACGGCGCGCGCGAGGGCGGCCTCGTTCTCGGGGCCGGGCGCGGAGGCCGCCGCGTCGACGAGCGTCCGCCGCGCGATCTCGGCGGCGGCGCCACAGGGCACGATCCCCGCGCCGCCGCGCCCAGGGCCGAGAGGAGCGCGCAGAGCGCGAGGCGGGTCCGGACCGGGGCGAGCGGCCGCGACAGGGCGCCGGTACTCGCGAGTCCGGCCGGCCGGTCCGCGTCCGGCGGGTGGGGCGGTGGTGCGCCGCCGCGCGGGCGTCTGTCGTGTCGGAGGCCATGCCTCCTCTTCCCCCCGGGGGCGGGCGGCGTCGCCGGGACCGCGGCCCCGTTGCTCCCGACACCCGCCGCCACCGGCGTCCCGGGGCGCGGCGGGCCCGGTCGCGATCTCCTGTTGAGACATCAAGGCGACATGATGTCAACTGGCCCCATGAACAATCCTCTTGGTGTCTCGATCGGCCAGGCAGCGGCTCTCTTCGGACTCGCGCCGTCCACCCTGCGATGGTGGGAGTCCCAACGGGTGCTTCCCGAGCCGCCCCGGGTCAACGGTCAACGGGTCTACACCGAGACCGGACTCCGCCGCGTCGGCCTGGCCTACCTCTGCTGTGTGGTGGGGGCGATGCCGCTCGAACAGGCCGCCGTCGTGACCGCGGGTGGCAGGGAACAGCACTGGCAGAGCACGGTGCGGGACCAGGCACGGCTGATCGAGGAGAAGATCGGACAGCTGCGGAGCGCGCACGCGTATCTGCTGCACCTGGTGGAGTGCCCCGACGACGACATCGTGGGGCTCTGCCCGGATCTCGATCTCGAACTGGTCGACCACACCCCGCGCGGGCGCGTCGCGACCCATGGCCTCGTCGCCGCGGCGCGGTCGATCCCGCGCCGTGCGGCGGGCCGCCGGCAGCGTGATGAAACGCCGCCGCAGCGTGAGGAAATTCCGGTGCCTCCGCCGCGCTGCGCCGTCTGTGCGGGGCCGGTCGCCCGGGCGGCGCGGGGGCGGCGGCGCACATACTGCTCGCGCGCGTGCCAGCAACGCCGGTACCGGGCGAGCCGGGAGAGCCGCGAGAGCCGGGAGCCCCGCGAGAGCGGTGCCGGGGGTGTCCGCGGGGACGGCGCCCGTCCCCGCCGTCTCCCTGTGGCCGGCCGCCCGCCCGGGACGCGATGATCTCCGGCCTCCCGGCCGCGCCGGGGCCGGCCGGGTCCCGTCCGGTCACGCCCTGGTCTCCGGCCGGTCTCCGCCGTGCGCGGGACAGTTGAAGACCAGGGCATTCCGGAGCGGCGCCGGACCCCTGCCTATGCTCGGGCCAAGGCGGCGCCGGCCAGGCGCGGATGAACTCAGCTCGGCCGTTTCCTGATGTCCCGCATTCGTGAGAAGGGGTCTCTGTGGCACGCTCATCCCTGAGGGAATTCCTGCCCGCGTCGACCGGAACCGCACCGAGTGCCTGCTCGATCGTGCTGGTCGGCCCCTGGTCCGCCGATGCCGCCGCGAGAATCGAGGAGGGCGCGGGGGCGGGTGTCCACCACTGTCCCGATCGCCAGGACCTGCTGGCGACCGTGCACGCCCGGCGGGCGGACTGGATACTGGCCGGGGCGGAACTCGACGACGGGGACATCCAGTACTTCTCCACCCGGGCCAACACGGTCCGCGAGAGCGTCCGGCTGGCGATCCTCGGCCGGGGACAGGACTGGCGGCGGTGCGAGCGCTGGATGCGGCGCGGGTGCCGTGTCTATTTGGACGAGACCGTCACGGGGCAGCGCGCGATCGCCGCGCTGCGGGCCGCGCACACCCTCGGCGTGAATGTGATCGACGGGGTCTTCTCCGAGGCGCTGCGGGCCCGCGCCGCCGGGCCCGCGCCCCATCTCACCCGCCGGGAGAGGGACGTTCTCGATCTGCTGCGGAGAGGGCTGCGCAACCGGGAGATCGCCGGGGCGCTCTTTCTCAGCGAGAACACGGTCGAATACCACATGCGCCATCTCCTCACGAAGTTCAGCGCGCGCAACCGGGTGGAGGTCGTGGAACGGGCCACCGCACTCGGCCTCGCCTGAGTTCCTGAGCGCCTGAGCCGGTCCCGCCCCGAGCCGGCGCTCGCCCTGAGCCGTCGCCCGCCCGGACCGGCCTCCCCCGAAACGGCGTTCCCCGCGGAGACACGGAGACTACGGCTATCCGGGATGTGACCTCGGTACCGCTCCGCATAATCTTCTGCCGTACGCCAAGGAATTCCCGGACGAAAGGACGGAAGAGCCATGGAAGACATCACGTTCGAGATTGTCGAGGAACAGGTGTCCAGCCTGGAGTCGATCGGTGTCGACGAGGGGTGCTCCACCTCGTCCAGCAGCTCCTCGCTCGACATCTCCGAGGTCGAGTTCGAGTAGTCGGACCCATCTCGGCGAAAGCGCGCCCACCATCCGCCCGTTGGCGGACCGTGGGCGCGCTTCCGTGCTGTTCCCACCCCGGGGCAGCCGGCCGGTGGGGCCGGTGGAGAACCCCCGGAATTCCGTGGTTCCGTACTACGGGAAATCGGTATCGGGAGGCCGGTCGATCGTCGCTAGGTTGGGAGCATGACCCAAGTCGAAGCGGCAGGGGACTCCATTGTCGGAGCGGTCGATGTCGAATGGAGGAAGCTGGGTGAATCACGCTGGGAAATCCTGGCGGGTGCCCGGAAGTTCGTTGTCGAGACAAGCGGCGAGAAGGCGGCCGGCCTCCGTCGCGTGATAGCCGATGTGCTGCCGAAGCTCACCCGCACCGCCACCCTGCGCGAGCAGCTCTCGGCGGCCGAGATCGAACGGCTGCTGCCCTACGCGGAGAAGCTCACCGCCATGGGCGTACTGCTCCGGCCGAAGGAGCCGATCGGCACGGAGGCGGAGCTGCGCCTCTACTCCTTCATCGCCCGTCGCACCACCGCCCCCGACGCGGTGTACGCGTCCGTCCGCAGGGCCATCGGCCTCACCGGCCCCGCCCGGGTGACCGACGCGCTCGGCGCGGCGCTGCTGCGGCAGGGACTGCGGGTGCGGGCCGGCGACGGCGAGGAGGGCGCCCTGAGCGCGGTCGTCTCCCTCGCGGACGAGGCCGGACTGCTGCGGTCCTGCCATGAACTCTGCGCGGCGGGGCGCTCCTTCCTCCCCGTGCTGGTCACCCCGGCGACGATCAGGCTCGGTCCCTGGACGATGCCCGGCGAGTCCGCGTGCCCGCGCTGCTCCGAGCCGTACGACACCACCGTCACGGCACGGGACAGCGGGGTCGCGCGCGACAGCTGGCCCACGCTCCAGTCCGGCTGCCTCGACTGGGCCGCCGGACTCGCCGCACAGCTCACCCTGCGCGCCCTCCTGCCCCAGGGGAGCGAGCACCCATGGGGACGGATCGTCACCCTCGACCCCGCCACCTGCGAGCAGACAACCGTGCACGCCTGGCGCGACCCCTACTGCGCCTCCTGTGCCGCCACCGGCCCCACCGCCCAGGAATGGCTGGAGTTCTGACCCATGGCCGACCTTCTCGCCCTCCCGGCCGAAGCGGCCGTGACCTCGCTGGGCTACGGCGTCCGCGCCCTGCCCCTTCCGCTGTACGTACGGGCCCACGCCGCCGCGCTCGTCCCCCTCGGGCACGCGGACGAACGTCTCGACCTCGCCGCCGCCGACATTCCGGTGCTCGATGTCGCCGTCGCCGCCGACCGGGCGGGGGCCGCGCTCCTGCTCGTCGCCGCGGCGGCCCGGGCACGGCTCGCACGGGCGGGGGAGCCCGCCGACACGGGAGCCGGGGCCGGCCGCGACGAGGCCCTGGCCCGGGCGGTGACCACCGGGCTCGCGCGCCGCCTGGACCGCGCGGGCGCCGTCGGGGGCACCCCTGTCGAAGGCATCCGTATCGAGGGCTGCGAGCCCGCCCGGGCGGCCCTGCGCGGCACCGGCGCCCGTATCGAATGCCATCTGCTGGGGGAAACGGCCTCGGTGCCGGTCATCGGAGCGGTGCTCCGCCTTCCCCGGCTGGCCCGTCCACTGCGCGCCGAGGTCTGCGATCTCGACCCCCGCCGGGGCGTCCGGCGCGCGGTGCGCGCGGTGCTGCGGCTGCTGGCCCTCGCGGAGCTGGCCGCGCTCGCCGGCCCCACGGCCCCCACGGCTCCGACGGCCCCCACGGCTCCGACGGACCCGGTGCGGGGCTCCGTCCCCCCGGCGGGCGGTGCCGGCCGGACCGGCGGGATCACCGGGCCCGGGGACATCATCGAGACCGGTGTGATCGCCCACGAGGATCTCCCCGAGGGGCCCGCCCCCGGGACGGAAACGGCGCTGCTCCGCTCCGCGCTGGCCCGCCACGGGCTGCGCGCACGGGTCCGGACCCTGAGCCCGGCCGGCGCGGGTGTCACCGTCGTGGCCTGCCGCATCACCCCCGCGCGCGCGGAGACGGCCGAGGAGCCCCGGACCGGCACCGGCACCGACGCCCCGCCGCCCCCGGGTCTGCGCGCCCCGCGCCAGCTCTCGCTCTCCTACCGGCCCGGCGATGTGCGGCTCAGCCGGATCTTCCACGAGAACTCCAAGATGCGCACCGCCTTCGGCACCCTGCCCGCCGTCGACATCGCTGGCATGGCCCCCGGCGCCCGCCGGCTCATCGGCCGGGCCCACCGGGACTTCCGCGACACCGCCCGCACCTACGACCTCACCGGCACACCCGCGACCGCCACGGCCACCGGGGAGCGGAGCACCGCTCTCGCGCCGCTGGACGAGTGTGTGCGCCGCCGCCGCTCCTGGGCGGCCATGGGCGGCGGCGCGCTGACCCGGGACCAACTGGCCCGGTTGGTGAGTCTCACCTGCGGGACCACGGGCAGCGGGGTCGCGGGGCCCGATGTCCGACTGCCGCTGCGGGCCACCCCGTCGGCGGGCGGGCTCTACTCCTGCGATCTCTTCCTGCTGGTCAACCGGGTCACCGGTATCGAGCCGGGGCTGTACTACGTGCACCCCGGCCGCCAGTGCCTGCAACTCGTCCGCTCCGACCGGACCTGGTCCGAGGTCACGGCGCGGACCGGCTACCGGGACCGGGCGGACCAGGCCGCCGCGATGGTCATCTACACCGGCGCCTTCCGCCGCAACCAGTGGAAGTACCGGGAGCGCGGCTACCGCACCGTCCTGCTCGACTGCGGCCATCTCGCGCAGAGCGTCGTCCTCACGGCCACCGCGCTCGGCCTGGTCGCCCACCCGATGATCGCCTTCATCGATGACTACTTCAACGACCTGGTGGGCGTGGACGGCGTCGACGACGCGGTCCTCTACCTCACCCTGCTGGGCCCTCCCGCGGGCCCCCGTTCCCGCACCGAGGAGACGGTATGACCACCGAGGCGCCCCGCGTGCTCCACCCGCTGGACGACGAGAACGGCTTCATCGAGACGGCCGCCGAGGTGCGCCGGATCAGGGGCACCGGGCTGCTCCGGCTCGCCGGGCGGTCCGCCGCCGCGCCGCCCCCGCCGAGCACCGGACCCGGGAGCCCCGGCGGCGGCGTCCTGGTCCTCGGCCCGGCCGCGCTGACCCGCCAGGCCGGCGCGGTCCTCGCGGAGGTGCCGGGACCGTCCCCCCGGATCGCGGACGAGGACAGCGAACCCGAACCCCTCATCACCCCGGGGGACGGACCGCGTCCCCCGCTGGCCGTCATCGCGACCCTCTCGCTCTTCGACCCCCGGACGGCACGCGCCGCCGAGCACTGCGTCCGCGCGGGCCTGCCGCATCTGGTGTACGGAGCGGCCGGCGCCGATGTGACCTTCACCGGACCGCTGTGGACCCCGGGGCGGACCGTCGCCTGCCATGAGTGCCTGCGCCTGCGGGTCAGCTCCAACTCGCCGCACGGCACGACCTGGCGCGCCTACACCCGCCATCTGGCACGGACCGGGGGACGGCCGTACGAGCACGAGGTGCGGCCCTGGACATCGGCACGGCTCGCGGGTGCCGCCGCCGGCCGGATCGCCGAGTGGGCCGCCGATCCGGCCCGGGCCCGCGACACCGTCCTGTGGCAGGACCCCGGCAGCCCCGACCGGGTCGAACGCCATCTGGCGATCGTGCCCAACTGCCCGGTGTGCGACGGAGGGCCGCCATCGCCCGAGCCGCCGGAATCGCCGGAGCCCCCGGGACCACCGGCTTCCGCTTCCGCTTCCCCTTCCCCTTTCCCTTCCGCCTCCGGTCCCGCGTCCCCGGGCCTGCGGGACGCCGAGGACGACCGTGTCGGCATCGTCCACGCGGCGAGCGTGCGCCGCGCGGAGAGCGGTCCGCCCGTCTATCTCAGCGGCAGCACATCCGCGGATCTCTCCCTGCTGCGTCCCTCCCTGCGGGTCACCCGCAACGGCGGAGCCGGATTCTCCAAGAGCGAGGCGGTCGAGGCGACCCTGGGGGAGTCCCTGGAGCGGTACGCCGCCGGTTTCTACCGGCCCTCCCGGCTGCGGCTGGCCCGCCGGCGCGAACTCGACGTCCCGGCGGTCGCCCCGGACGCGTTCGCGCTCTTCGCCCCGGAGCAGTACGCCCAACCCGGCTTCCCCTTCGTCCCGTTCGACGAGGACACCCCGGTCCGCTGGACGTCCGCGACCGATCTGGCCACCGGCGCCCCCGTCCTCGTACCGGCCTCCCAGGTCCATATGCACTACCGGCGGCTGCCCGGGGAGAGCCCCATCGCCCCCTCCGTCTCCACCGGTCTCGCCGCCGCGCCCACCTACCGGCAGGCGCTGGTGGGCGGCCTCTGCGAGATCATCGAGCGGGACGCGCTGGCGATCTCCTGGCTGCACCGGCTGCCCCCGCGCCCGGTCGCCCCGGAGGTCGTCGCCGCCTCCTCCCGCGTCTCGTATCTGCTGGAGCAGGCCACGGCCTGGCGCGTGCGGTTCCACGACCTCTCCCTGGACCTCGCGCCCTCGTCCGTGGTCGCGGTGATGGAGCACGGCAGCGGTGCCGACCGGGTGATGTCCTTCGGCAGCGCCTGCCGGCTCTCGCCCGTGAAGGCGGTGGAGAAGGCGTTCCTGGAGGCCGCGCAGGGGCTCACCTATGTCCGCCGGCTGCTGCGGCGGTACGAGGACTGGCAGGTCGCGGAGGACTTCTCCGATGTCGACGACTTCAACAAGCACGCCGTTCTCTACACGAAGCACCCGGCCCTGCGCGAACGGGCCGGCTACCTCGTCCACCCCTCGTCGCCGGCGCCCCGCACCCGCCCCGCGCGCCCCCCGTACGACGAGTCCGCCGCGCCCGCCGACCCGCTCGACACCCTGGTCGAGGCGGTGCGCGCCGCCGGGCACTCCGTGTACGCGGTGGATCTGACGACCCCCGACGTCCGCCGGCTCGGTGTGCGCGTCGTACGCGTCCTGGTGCCCGGCCTCCAGCATCTGGCGGGCAGCCACGGCTGCCGGATGCTCGGCGGGCGCCGGCTGCGCGAGGTCGTGGCCCGGCTCGGCCACGACTCCGCGCCGGACAACCCCTATCCGCATCCGCTGCCGTGAGCACCCGCACCCCGTTTGTGGAGGAGCCCGCCATGTCCGCGTCGTTCACCCTCACCCCCGCGATGTCCGTCGTACGGAACACGGACTTCGGCGGCACCGCCGACATCGCCGCCGTCTTCGGCGCGCACACCGAGAGCCGGCAACTGCCCCCGGGAGCGACCCCGCTGGAGTGCGCGATCGCCACCGAGGCGGTCGGCGGCGGGGTACGGCTGACCTTCACCAGCGCGGTGGGCGCCGCGCCGCCCGCCCCGGGCACGGTCGTGGCGCACAAGTTCTTCTTCGTGGACCGCGAGGAGTGCCGGGTCCGGCTGCACGAACTCACCCCCCAGCAGCCCTCCGCCACCACGGAACTGCTGGTCCTGCTCCCCGAGGGGCAGGAGCGGGACTACTGCCACGCCTCGGTCTACGACGCGGAGAACCGGCTGCTCGCCACCCACGCCGTGGTCTTCGACCGGCGCGGCCGGCATGTGCAGTACGCCTTCACCGGGCAGTACGTCTCACCGCTGCGGGTGGACCGGGCCGAGCTGCGACTGGTCCGCGATAACGCCGGGCGCCGGGTGGCCCGCTGGTGCGTCGGTCTCGAAGGGCTGGACGCGCCGGAACCGGTCACCGTGGCCTGGGAGGCGTCCGGGCTGGTGCACACCACCGAGCTGGTCTGCACCCCGGGGCGGCCCCGGGTCCACCACGACATGCCGCTCGACGACAACCCCCGCCTCGCCCCCGGGGACTGGGTGGTCATCGCCACCGACGAGAAGGGGCGGCTGCTCGCCCAGACCCTGGTGGCGCTGACCCCCGCGGAGGCCGCCGCGTGGCCGTCCTGAGCGCGGCCGGGCGCGCATACCCGGCCGGGCCCCGGTCCACCGGCCGGGGCCGCCCCGAAACGATCGGCGTCGAGCGCCCCGGGGCGCGGCTCGCGGCCGTACGGCTCCAGGTGCGGGTGGGCAGCGCCGACGAGGGGCCCGGTGAGCACGGTCTCGCCCATGTGGTGGAGCACCTGGTCGTACGCTCCCTGCCGGCCGGCGGACGGACCGGCCCGGGTGTGCTCGCCGACGCCAGGACGGGCCGCGAGCACACCGCGTACAGTGCCCTGGTCCGCCGCGCCGACGCCCCGGCCGCCCTGGTCACCCTCGCCGCCGCCCTCGGTGAACTGCGGCTGCCGCCCGGGGCGCTCGGCGCGGAACTCGCCGGAATCCGCCAGGAGACCGCCCAGCGGCACGCGGACCCGCGCTGGCGACTCCAGGAGGCCCTGCTGGGGGCTCTCTGGGCGGGCACCTCCCACGCCCACTCGCCGCTCGGCGACCCCGCCGTGCTCAACGCCCTCACGGAGGAGAGAGTGCGCCGCTTCCACGCACGCTGGTACCACCCGTCGCGCGCCACGGCGGTGGTGGTGGCGGACCGGCCGGGCGAGGTGCTGACCGCCGCCGCCGGCGCGTGGCCCGGCGACCGGGCCGGGCACGGCGCTCCCGCCGACTCGGCGGCCCGGGGCGCGGGACCCGCCGCGCGCGGTGTCCGCCTGGCCCTCCCCGCCGCGCCGCCCGGTCCGAGGCCGTCCCGCCCGCCGTCCCGTCCGGCGGGGCGCCGGACGGTGGGGCTGGCCTTCGTGGCCGGGCCCCGCGACCCGTATCTGCGTGCCTGCCAGGACCTCGCCCGGCGCGCGGTGCGGGCGGAGAGCGGACTCGACGTCCAGGTGGGGGAGTTCGGGGGGTACGCGTGCGTGTGGGCGATGCTCGCCGCGCCGGACGCCGAAGCCGGCACCCTGGCCCTGCGCCGGGCCCTGCTCCGGACCCGGGAGCGGCTGCTCGGCCCGGACGGTGAGCGGCTGCTGCGGGCCGGGGCACTGATACCCGCCCTGCGGGCGGCCGACGCCCCCGACGCCGTCGCGGCCGGCGCGGCCGGGGCGGCCGTGGCCGCTCCCGAGACGGTGCGCGCGGCCGATGCCGCCGCGGTGACCGAGTCGTGGGAGCGGCACATCGGGGAGATCCCGTGAGCGAGGGGCCGGTGGTCGTCGGCGACGCCGGCGGGAGCAGGGTGATCGCGGCCCGGGAGCGGGGGAGCGCGGTGGCCGCCGCGACCCTGGCCGTGCCGCTCACCGACGACCGGCCCGCCGCCGTCGCGGCGCCGCTCCTCGCGGCGTGCTGGGCGCGGGAGGTGGCGCGGGCCGCCCGGCGGGCCGGTGCGGCCGTCCGGGCCGACCCCGTGACCACGCCGGACTGGGCCGGCGTCACGGTGGAGAGCCTGCGCGCCGACCATCCGTGCCTCCGCTCGCTGCCGGAGTGGTTCGCCGGGGCGGCGCGGGTGCCGGAGTCCGGGTACGAGGAGGTGCGGGCCGCGTGCCTGGCCCGCCTCGCGGCGGAGGACCAGCGGTCGGACGGGGTGCGGCGGGCGCTGTTCGGCCCGGCGCACCGGTACGGCATCGGCCACGCCGAGCGCGTCCGGGCGCTCGCCGGCTGCGGACCCGACGAGGCGGCCGTGCTCTCCGGCCGGGTGCTGGGGGCGGCGCCACCCGTGCTCGCGCTCTCCCACGCCGACCCGGCGGACCTGCCGGGGCTGCTCACGGCCCTCTCCACCGGGCGGCGGCCGGTGGCCCGCCCCGCCCCCGGGCCTGCGCGCGTGGCGGGCCCCGTGACGGTCTCGGTCCCGGCGGGCACCGGCCTCGTCCACCAGCTCCGCGCCACCCCCGGGGTGGGCCTGGGCAGCCCCGACAAGGCGGCGGTGCATCTGGCGTGGGCGCTGCTGGGCGGCCGTGACGGGCTGCTCGACCGGGAGTTGCGCGGTGAGCGTGCCCTCACGTACTCGCTGGCGGCCTTCAGCCGGGAGTTCGCGGCCGGGGGGTACGGGCTGACGGTCGCCACCTGCGCGGAAGGGGCGCGGGAGGAGGTGGCGGCGCGGACTGTGGCGGTGATCGGGGGGCTGGGGCGCGGGGAGTTCGCCGGGGGGCTTCTCGCGGCCGCGAGGGAGCGGCTGATGGTTCGGTACCTCGGGGCGGAGCACCGTGCCCGGGGGTGCACGGAGCGGCTCTGCGGGTACGCGGTGGCAGGGCTGGACCCGGAGGAGAGCGCGCGCTATCCGAGCGCGCTGCTGCGGGTGACGCGCCGCGAGGTGTGCGGGGTGGTCCGGCACTACCTCCGCCCGACTGCCGACGGGGAGGCGCCCACCCCCGCCACCACATGAGCCCGCACCCGCCCCCGGTGCGGCCGGCCCTGCCCGGGCTGGGGGAGTTTGAGGGCGGAACCCGCACCACAGGGTGCCGCACCCTGCGACCACCAGCCCGTCCGGCGCTTGAGGACGGACCCCGCGTCACGGACGGCCGCACCGTGCAAGATGCAGCCCGTCTGGGGGCACCTTCCAGAGGGAGCTCTGGGGGAGTTTGAGGATGGAACCCGCACCACAGGGTGCCGCACCCTGCGACCACCAGCCCGTCCGGCGCTTGAGGACGGACCCCGCGCCACAGGACACCTGCACAATCCCAGCCCGCCCGGCAAACCCAGCCGGTCTGGGGGTACCTCCCGGAGGCAGCTCTGGGGGAGTTTGAGGACGGCCCCTGTGCCACAGGACCCCGCACAGTGCGGGCCACGGTCGGGGGCCTGCCCCCGAACCCCCGCTCCTCAATCGCCGGAGGGGCTGGGTTTGCTCAGGTCGCCGGAGGGGCTGGGTTCTTGTGCCTTGGCCCGGCGGTGGGGCTGGGTTCTTGTGCCTTGGCCCGGCGGTGGGGCTGGCTCTCGTGCCTCGGCCCGCCGGCCGGGCCGGAGGTTCTGCCTCGGCCCGCCAGCCGGGTCGGAGGTTCTGCCTCGGCCCGTCCGGTGGAGGAACCCGACCTGCCCGGAGGCACCCCTCCCCGAGGCAGCTCCGGCCCCGCGCGCCGCGGGACCGCCCCGCCCCGGGGCTCACGGTCTGCGGGTGCGGAAGGTGCGGCGCAGATCGCTCACCCACGCGTCCGGGATCTCCCACGGAATGAAGTGACCACCCCGCTCATGCGCGTTGACATTCACATGACGGAAGTACTCGCCCTGCGGGCCACCCCGGAACCCCCGGACCCGCTCCGCGGCACCACGCACCCCGGGCGGATTCTCGTACGTCACCAGCGTCACCCCCACGGGCGCCTCCACCACCGGCGTGCGGTCGTGGGCGGGGACCCACGGGTAGCGGTTGGCGTTGGCGTAGTACCGCATCGATGTGGCGATGGAATTGTTCACCCAGTAGATCGTGGCGTGGGTCAGCAGATCGTCCCTGGTGAAGACGGACTCGACATCCCCGCCGTTGTCGCTCCAGCCGTTCCAGCGTTCCAGCAGCCACGCGAGCAGCCCGGCGGGTGAGTCGCTCAGCCCGTGGGCCAGCGTGGCACCGTCCAGCATGTGCACCGCGAGGTGCGACGCCCAGCGGTGGTCCAGTTCGACGACGCGCGCGCGGACATCGGCGGGCTGGTCGTCGGTGAGAGGGCGATGGCGGGCGAAGTCCCAGGCGCGGGGGCCGGAGAAGAAGTCGAGCGGCAGCCCGGAGCCGATGTGGATGCCGTACAGCTCGTCCGCGTACTTGTGGCCGAGCTGCCCCGCCACGATCCCGCCGATGTCGCAGCCCCCGGCGGCGTACTTCTCGTACCCCAGGGTCTCGGTCATCAGGGTGTGCCAGAGGTCGGCGACCTTCCAGAAGTTGACGTCGGGGAAGCCGGTGAGCGGGCCGGGGAAGCCGAAGCCGGGCAGTGACGGCACGATGACGTCGAACGCGTCGGCGGGGTCGCCGCCGTGCGCGGCCGGGTCGGCGAGCGGGTCGATCACCTTCGACCAGTGCCAGAACGTCCACGGCCAGCCGTGGGTGAGGATCAGCGGAACCGGGCGGGGGCCCCGGCCCGCCCTCCGCAGGAAGTGGACCGGGACACCGGAGACGTCCACCCGGTAGTGCTCATAGGCATTGATGGCGGTCTCGGCGGCGCGCCAGTCGTAGCCGTCCCGCCAGTGGGCGACCAGTTCACGGAGATAGCTCTCCGGGACACCGTAGGACCAGTCCTCGTTCCCCTCGTCCAGCGCCGGCCGGGTCGAGGCGAGACGGACGCGCAGGTCGTCGAGGACCTCGTCCGGCACATGGATCGGGGTGGGCTCCAGAGGGAAGGGGCGTGCGGTGGTCATGGCGTGGTCCTCACCGGGTCGGGGGAACGCTGTCGTCGGGCCGGTTGCCCAGGGTGCCAGCCGACGACGCGCTCCGCGTACCGGTTTACGCCGCGGGCGCGTCCCGCCGGGAGAGGAGGACCACCGCGAGGGCGGCCGCGAGACCGCAGGCGACCAGGGTGGTGGCGGGGACACCCGCCGCTTTCGCGGTGGCGCCCGCCAGCAGTGGCGCGGCCGCGAGTCCGCCGGTGTAGGCGAGGTTGTAGAGGGCGTACGCGGCCCCGTACGCGGCCGGCCTGGTGTGCTCGGCGAGCGCTCCGATGAGGACCAGGGTGGGCGCGAGGACGAGTTGCGCCCCGAAGCCCACCACGACCAGGCCGGTGACGGACCACCCCGTCGAGTCGCGCCCGGCGAGGAGGAAACCGAGGGCGGCGACGAGCGCCCCGCAGGCGGCTATGCGGTGCGCACCGGCCCTGTCCGTGAGCATCCCCGCCACCGGGGCGGCCAGGCTGCCGCCCAGTGCCGCGGCGGCGAAGACCAGACCGATGCCGGTGGTGCCGAGACCGAGACCGTCCAGATGCAGCGGCAGCACCGGCTCGGGGAAGGCGATCGCCCCCGCGCCGAGGGCGGTCAGCGCGATCAGCAGGGCGACCCGGGGCCCCCGGACCACCACCCGGTAGGGGGTGCGCACATCGAGTGCGGGGGTCTCCTTGATGAGGACGAGGCGCGCCACGGCGTCCCCGGCGGCGAGCGCCGCGATGACGAGGAACGGGGCGCGCGGGCCCCAGGCGTCGCTGAGCACTCCGCTGACGGCGGGGCCGAGCAGCACTCCCGCGCCGATGGCCGAGAGCGCGATCCCCATGACCCGGCCGCGCCGTTCGGGTGCGTGGGTGGCCGCGATCAGAGCCAGCCCGGATGTCCAGGAGGCGGCCGCCGCGATCCCCTGCGCGGCGCGGGCCAGGAGGAGCAGGGCCAGTCCCGCCGCGCCCTCGCTGTCCACCGCCGCGGCGAACAGCACGGTGGCCGCGGCGAGTCCGGACAGCCCGGCGAGCATCGGCGCCCGGGGGCCGCGCCGGTCGACCCAGACCCCGACGAAGGGGGTGGCCGCGAGCAGCGCTAAGGCGTAGACGGCGAAGAGCAGCCCGGCGACGAGCGGCGAGCCGCCGACGGCGGGGAGGTCGGGCAGCAGCGGGACGATGCTGCCGTACAGGAACATGTCGACGCCGAGCGCCAGCGCGGTGACGGCGACTGCGGCACCGGGACGGGTGCCCGTGCGGGTCTCGGTCATGGCAGGAGTCCTCTGACGAAGGGGGCGACACCGGAGGCGTCGTCCGGTGGGAGGAGGGCCGGGTCGGCGGCGGCGAGCAGGGCCGTGCCGCACAGCCAGGCCAGCACGTCGGCGGCCGCTCCGGCCGGTGGGACCGCCGGGGCCGGCCGGGGGTCCGCGTCCGCGAAGAAGGCTTCGAGTTCGCGCCGCCACTCGCCCAGCGCGGACGCCTTCGCGGCCCGCCCCCCGGGCAGGGCCGCCGCGTCGGGCGGACCGTCCAGTGTCAGGGTCAGCAGGGCGCGGAACCGGGCGTCGTGGCGCAGCAGCCGCAGCCAGGTGGTGAGGAAGCCGCGCAGACGCTCGTCGTGCGGCGCGTCGGAGGCGAGGACGGACCACACCGGGTCGCTCACGGCCGCCCAGGTGTGGGTCATGACGGCGGTGTGGAGATCGGTCTTGTCCCGGAAGTGGTGGTAGAGCGCGCCGCGCGTCAGCCCGGCCCGCTGGGCCACATCGGCCAGTCGCGCCGACGCGATCCCCTGCTCGGCGAAGAGGAAGAGGGCCGCTTCCATCAGGGAGGCCCGGGTCTGAGCGGCTTCTTCCGCGGTTCTGCGCACCCGGGCAGCATACATGCGTGTACGTATGTATGTCCCCCGGACCGGACAGCCCGGGCCCCCACAGCCCGGGCCCCCGCCGCGAGACCTCACGTCCCGAACCCCGCCTCGTCCCGGTCCGCGTCCTCGCTCGCGTCAGCGTGAGCGTCCGCGCTCCGTCCCCACGCGCGCACCACCCGGTCCAGCCGCACCAGCGGAACCGGCGGGGTCTCCGCCAGCGCCAGATACTCCGTCGCGCACCCGCCGTCGCGCGCCTCCGGCAGCGGCCCCGCCATCCCCCGCGAGGACAGCGCCCGCCGGGCCAGTTCCCCGGCCCCGAGGCCGGTGGCGGTCTCCAGGAGGAGGGCCCGGTCCCGCAGATGGCCCGACACCTCCGGCTCCCCGTCGACCCGTCTCAGCCACTCCACGACCAGGGTGTGCGCCACCGCGCGGTCCCGGGCCGGCCACCCCGTCCGGGCCACCTGGCACTCCAGGGTGTCGCGGAAGCCGTAACGATGGCCGAACGCCTCGCCGCCACCGGCCCGGACCAGCACCCGCCGGCCGACCAGCTCCTCCAGCAGACCCGTCGCCTCCGCCTCGTCCAGCCCGCAGGCCGCCGCCACCGCCCCGGGCCACGCGGCCTCACCGATGACGGCCACCGTCTCCGCCGTCCGCCGCAGCACCCCGGGAAGCGCGGCCGGACCCACCCGGGCCCGGTGGCGCAGCCCGGCGGGGAGGACGACACCCCCGGCGGTGCCGCGCCGCCGGGCGCCGCCCGCCGTCACCAGCTCCGTGTACGCCTCCACCACCCGGGGGTTGCCGTCCGCCACCTCCGCGAGCAGCCGCGCGAACCGCCCCGTGAGCGGATGCCCCCCGCTCCGCTCCGCCACATACCGCGCGACCGTCGCCGCGTCCCAGGGCCGGAGCGCGAACACCCGGCACACCCCCGGCAGCCGCCAGCCCGGTCTCCGGTCCAGCAGGCCCGGGCGCGCGGCGGCGACCACCACCGGGGAACCGCCCTCCCCGGCACAGCGCTCGACCAGATCGAGCACCGCGTCCTCGGCGAGGTCGAGATCGTCGACGAGCACCAGCACCCGACGGCCCGGTGAGCGCACCGACATCACCAGCGGCCACCAGGCGGCCAGGATCTCCGCCGGAGCGAAGAGTCCCCCCTCCGGGCCCGCCCCGCCCACCAGCGGACCCAGCCGGGACAGAATCCGGTCGGGGTCGTCGAGGCCGCCGGGGCCGGCCCGGCGGACCGTTCCGACGAGCCTGCCGAAGGCCACCGCGTCGGAGTCCCCCTCCGCGATCCCGCAGCACGCGCGCAGCCCGGCGGCGAGCAGCCGCAGCGTGCCGCCGTCCACGGCGGCCACCGGGGCCCGCACCACCAGGGGAGGCCGGCCGCGGCGCCACGGCGCCCGCTCCACCTCGCTCAGCAGCCGGCTCTTGCCGAGCCCCGCCTCCCCGGTCACCAGCACCAGCCGGCCCGGCGGTTCGTCCCCGCCCTCCGCCAGCAGCTCCCGGAGCGACTCGGTCTGCCGCTCCGGAACACCGGGGGTGACGACCGCGCCCACCGGCGCCGGCCGGGCGCGCGCACCCCGGGCGGCCCAGACCCGGGGCTCCCGGCCGGCGGGCCGGAACTCCAGCCGCTCCGCCGTTCTGCGCCGGGTCTCCTCCGTCACCCACACCTCCCGGTCGCCGGCCCGGAGCACCAGCTCCTGGGCCTCGTCCACCGCGCGGCCGGTCACCGAGAGCGGCGCGCCGGCCCGCGCGGGACAGTCGATCGCCACCTCCCCGGTCGCCACGGCCACCCCGACCGCCACCGGCGGAGCGTCCCAGTGGTCACCCGAGAAGTGATGGCGCAGGGAGAGCGCGGCCGAGACGGCGCGCCACGCGTGGTCCCGGTCATGAGGACCCGTATCGGCGAACACCAGCAGCCAGAAGGCCCCGACCCGGGCCGCCACCCCGCCGCCGAAGCGCCCGGCCTCCGCCCGCACCCGGCGGCCCACCTCGTCCGGCGCGCTCTCCCCGCCCGAACCGTCCCAGCCGTCCCAGCCGTCCGCACCATCCGAGCCGCCCCCGCCCGGCCCCGGACGCCGGGCCGTCGCCCGGAGCAGCACCACCGTCACCTCGCCGCGGACCTCCGCCGGACGGGCCGGAGGGACCGTCCGAAGAACCGGATGCTCCCGTTCCGGGCCGGACGCGGACACCGGCGGAAGCAGGGGCCGCCGGACGGAGCCCCCGTCGAGCACCACCGACTCGTGCGAGGGACGCAGCAGCCCCGGATCGTGCGAGAGGACCGCCCGGTACAGCTCCCGCACCTCGCGCCCCGGCTCCAGCCCCAGCTCCCGGTCGAGGAAGGCGACGAACTCCTCGTACGCGGCCAGCGCCTCGCTCTGCCGCCCGCAGCGGTAGAGCGCCGTCAGCAGATGCGCCAGGAGCCGCTCCCGGTGCCGCGCCCCGCGCACCGTCCGCTGAATCCCCGGCAGTACGCGATGGTGGTGCCCGAGCCGCAACTCGGCGTCGAAGCAGTCCTCCAGAACATCGAGCCTGGCCTCCTCCAGCGCCCGCAGCTCCGGCCAGGAGACCCCCGCCTCCACCAGATCGGACAGGGCCGGGCCACGCCACAGCGCGAGCGCCTCCCGCCACAGACCGGACGCCGCGGACAGCAGCCCGTCCGCGCTCCGGGCCCGCCCCCGGGCGGCCAGCTCCTGGAAACGCAGCAGATCGACCTCGTACGGCTCGGCCCGCAGCATGTACCCGGGCGCCCGGGTGAGCAGCCGGGGGCCCGGCCCCTCCGGCCCCTCCGGCCCCTCGGCGAGTGCCGTCCGCAGACGCCAGACCGCGTTCTGCACCGACTTGCGCGCCGACGGCGGCGCGGAGTCCCCCCAGAGCGCGGTGATCAGTCTGCTGGCCGGGACGACCTGATTGCTGTGCAGCAGCAGACAGCCGAGGGCCGCCCGCCGCCGGGGGCCGCCCAGCGGAAGGACATCGGAGCCCCGGGTGACCTCCAGCGGCCCCAGCAGACGCAGCCGGACCGAGGGGGAGGCGCGCGTCCCCGGTTCCGGATCAGGGCGGTTCATGCGACTCCCCCGGATCGTGGCACTTCGCCGCTCACGGACGCGCGGGCTCCACCGGGCGGTGGAAGGGCAGATAGGGGCCGAGCAGCGCCGGGTCGTGACGGAGCACCGCCCGCTGGAGCCCGCGCAGCTCCGGGCAGGGCTCGCCACCGCCGCTCCGGACGAGCGCGTCCCGCGAACGCCGGTACACCCGCGTCGCGTCGACATGCCGGCCCACCCGGTACAGCGCGAGCATCAGCGGCCCGGTGAGCCGGGCGCGGCGCGGCTGCTCCTCGGCCGCGACCGTCAGCTCACGGACCACCTCGTGGTTGCGGCCCAGGGCGAGATCGGCGGTGACCCGCCCGTACAGCGCGGCCCACCGCTCCTCGCGCACCGCCTCCGGCTCGGGCCACCACGCGCACTCGGCGCCCAGATCCGCCAGCACGTCACCGCGCCACAGGCCCAGCGCGCGCCGCAGCGTGGTCGCCGCCGACGCCCACTCCCCATGGGCGAGTTCACGCCGGCCCCGGGCCGCCTCCCGCCGGAACCGGAGCAGGTCGACCCGGTCGTACGGCACCGTCAGCCGGTATCCGCCGTCCCCGTCCCCGGCCCCGGGGGAGGGCGCCGACACCGCGAGACCCCGCCCGGACGGCAGCGCGTCCCGCAGCGCCGACACCGCGCCGTGCACCATCCTCCCGGCCGTGGCCGGTTCCTCGGCAGGCCAGAGGGATCCGGTCAGCGAGGCCGGGGAGACGTCCTCATTGGCGTGCAGCAGCAGAAAGCCGAGCACGGTGCGGACCCGCCGGCTGCCCAGCGGCGCGGACCGGCCGCCCGCCACGACCTCCAGCGGGCCCAGCACCCTCAGCTCCGGCTCCGCGCCCGGACGCGACCGCACCCCGCCGGCCGGGGCGTGGCGCCGGTCCCGGGGGCGCGCCGCCCGGAGCGCGGAGCCGCTCCCCCGGACGGTACGGGCGGTACGGGCCGTCTCCGTCGCGCTCACGCGGGCTCCGCTCCCCGCCTCACGGCTCCACCACGATCTTGCGCCCCCGCCCGGCCCGGAAGTCCCCGATGGCCTCGGGGTACCGGTCCAGGGGGAGCCGGTCGCTGATGAAGACGGCCGGGTCCAGGACGCCGGCCGCGAAGAGCGCGGCGGCCCGCTCGTAACTGTGCAGCACGGCCATGGAACCCGTGATGGTGATCTCCTGGTTGTAGATGCGGTACGGCTCGATGACCGCGGTCGTCGCGTAGTCGGCGACCCCGAACTGGAGGAAGGTGCCGCCCTTGGCGACGCGGCCCAGGCCGTCCTGGATGGCGGACGCGCTCCCGGTGGCGTCGATGACGATGTCCCACCCCCGCCGGTCCAGTTCGCCGGCGTGCGCCCCGGCCCCCGACACCCCCAGCTCCCGCGCGGTGGCGAGCCGCGCGGGATTGATGTCGAGGACGTCGACACGGGCGGCTCCGGTGCGCTTGGCCAGCTCCAGCATCATCAGACCCATCGTCCCCGAGCCGTAGATGAGGACCTCCGCGCCGAGGGTGCCGTTCAGCACGTCGTACCCCCGGATCGCGCAGGAGAGCGGTTCGATGAGCGGGGCGTCGCGCGGATCGATGTGCTCCGGCAGCCGGACGCAGTTGGCCACCGGGGCGAGGGCGTACTCGGCCGCGCCCCCGGCCACGGTCACCCCGATCGCCGCCCACCGGTCGCACAGATTGCCCCGCCCGGCCCGGCAGTAGCGGCACTCGTGGCAGGAGAGGGAGGGGTCGACCGCCACCTGGTCGCCCGGGGCCAGCTCGGAGACCTCCCTGCCGACACCCACCACCTCGCCCGCGAACTCGTGCCCGGGAACGATGGGCAGCGTGGGGGCGAACTCGCCCTGGAGGATGTGCAGATCGGTGCCGCACAGCCCGCAGGCCGCGACCCGCACCACCACCTCGCGCGGCCCCGGCACCGGATCGGGGACGGTGGTGAGGGAGATGGTGCCGGGCGCCTCGATGACCGCAGCCCTCATTTGACCGCTCCTAGGGAAAGGCCCTGGACGAGTCTGTCCTGGGCGGCGAAGCCGGCGGCGAGCACCGGCAGGGACACGACGACCGAGGCGGCGCACAGCTGGGCCAGGAAGAGACCCTGGCTGGTGACGAAACCGGTCAGGAACACCGGGGCGGTCTGGGCGGTCACCGAGGTGAGCACCCGTGCGAAGAGCAGCTCGTTCCAGCTGAAGATGAAGCAGATCAGCGCGGTGGCCGCGATACCGGGGCCGGCGATCGGCGCCACGACACGGACGAGGACGGCCGGCACCCCGGCCCCGTCCACCCGGGCGGCCTCGATGACCGCGACCGGCACATCCGCCAGGAAGGACTGGAGCATCCAGACCGCGATCGGCAGATTCATCGAGGTGTAGAGGATGACCAGCAGCCAGATGTTGTCCAGCATCCCGGTGTCCCGGGCGAGGAGATAGACCGGCAGCAGCCCCGCCACCACCGGCAGCATCTTGGTGGAGAGGAAGAAGAACAGGACATCCGTCCACCGGCGCACCGGCCGCACCGAGAGCGCGTAGGCGGCGGGCAGCGCCAGCACCAGGACGAGCAGGGTGGCTCCGAGGCTCGCCGTGACCGAATTGATCAGTGGCGGCCAGGGGGTCGCGCCGCCGCCGCCGTCGAAGAACGCGCGGTAGCCGTCCAGGGTCAGCGGCGCGCCGAGCGCCGGCGGGACGGCCGCCGCGTCGGTCTCGGAGCGCAGCGAGGTGAGCGCCATCCACAGCGCCGGCAGACAGAAGGTGATCCCGGCCCCCCAGGCCAGCAGGGTGAGCGCGGCGCCGCGCCGTCCTCTGCGGCGCGCGGCCCCGGACCGGGCCCGGGAGTCCGGGCGCGGGGCGGGTGCGGCGGCGGTCATGAGCGGATCACCCCTTCGCGGCGGCGTCGTGGAGCAGGGAGGAGACCACCCGCAGGGCGAAGGTCGCGATCACGATCGTGCCGATCACGACCACGACGCCCGCGGCCGAGGCCACTCCGTACTCATGGGCCTGGTAGAACGTCTGGTAGACGGTGTACGGGAGGTTGGCGGTGCCCAGCCCTCCGGAGGTGAGGGTGAAGACCGCGTCGAAGTTCTGCACGATGTGGATCGAGCCGAGCAGCACGCCGAGTTCGAGATAGCGCCGCAGATGCGGCAGGGTCAGATGGCGGAAGAGCTGCCAGGCGTTCGCCCCGTCGAGCCGGGCCGCCTCCATCGCGTCGGCGGGCCGGCTCTGCAGCCCGGCGAGCAGGATCAGCATCATGAAGGGCGTCCACTGCCAGACCAGCGACGCCTCCACCGCGATCAGCGGCATGGCGGAGATCCAGTCGGCGCGCGCCGGGGTGTCGTCGCCGAAGAGCCCGGTGAACCATGTCCACGCGCCGTTGAACAGCCCGTACTCCGGGTTGTAGAGGGCGTGTTTCCACAGCAGCGCGGCGGAGACGGGGACGAGGAGGAAGGGGGTGATGAACAGGGTCCGCACCAGCCCCCGGCCCCGGAAGGCGCGGTTCAGCAGCAGCGCGAACAGCAGGCCGAGAACCACACTGGCCACCACCACCGTCGCGGTGAGCAGGGCCGTGGTGAGGACCGACTCCCGCAGGGCGGGATCGCGGGCGACGGCGGCGTAGTTGGTGAACCAGGCGAAGCGCCGGTCGTCGGGGGCCAGCGCGTTCCAGTCGAAGAGCGAGATCACCAGGGTCGCCACGAAGGGCAGTTGGGTGACCGCGACCAGGAAGACGAGGGCGGGCAGCAGGGGCGCCCGGGTGGCCCACACGCGCGGGCGGCCCGCCCGGGGACGGACGGCCGACGGCGCGCGGGGGGCCGAGCGCGGGGGAGTGGCCGGCGGGGCGCTCACCGCCGGTACCCCTCGGCGACCTTCTCCGCCAGTTCCTGCGAGGTCCGCAGCGCCTCGCCGACGGACTGACGGCCCGCGATGGCGGCGCTGATCTCCCGCGACACCCGGGTGCCGAGATCGGTGAACTCCGGGATGCCGACGAACTGCACGCCGGGGGCGGGGCGCGGCTGCGTGCCCGGATTCCGGGGGTCGGCGCTCTCGATGGCGCCGCGGGTGACGGCCGCGAAGGCGGCGGCCTCCCGGAGGTAGGCGGGGTTGCGGTAGGTGGACGCCCGCTTCCCGGCCGGTACGCGGGCCCAGCCCAGCTCCGCGCCGACCAGCTCCTCGTACTCCTTGCCGGCGGCCCAGGAGATGAACCGCCAGGCGCTGCCGGGGTTGGGGGACGCCTTCTGCATGGCCCAGGCCCAGGTGTAGAGCCAGCCGGACGCGTCCGTCCGCTCGACGGGCGCCGGGACGTACCCGATCTTTCCCCGGACCGGTGAGTCCTCGGCCTCCAGGGACCCGGCGGCGGCCGTGGCGTCGTACCACATGGCCGTCCGGCCCTGGATGAGGCTGTTGAG
Source organism: Streptomyces sp. NPDC001889 (assembly GCF_053594535.1). Taxonomy (NCBI): domain Bacteria; kingdom Bacillati; phylum Actinomycetota; class Actinomycetes; order Kitasatosporales; family Streptomycetaceae; genus Streptomyces; species Streptomyces sp. NPDC001889. The sequence goes on along the minus strand of NZ_JBSFER010000017.1, from coordinate 105,173 downwards.
GCACTCCGCGTAGCCGGACTGCGCGGCTCCCGCCTGCCCGTGCTCACGGACCAGACCGACGTAGAACGCGGTCGCCCTGGTGAACTCGGGCGAGGTCAGCCGGGCCCGCCAGTCCTCGTCGAACCAGGTGCCGCCCATCGTGTTGACGACGGTGGTCAGCGGGGCGATCATCTCGCCCCACCCGGGGAGCCCGCGCAGACAGATCCCCTTCATCCCGTCCCGGGCGCCGTCGGCCCGCTCCGCGAGGCCGGCGACCTCACGCCAGGTCGGCTTCCGGGGCATCGTCAGCCCCTTCTCGGCGAAGACGTCCTTGCGGTACATGAGAAACGACGACTCGCCGTAGAAGGGTGCCGCGTAGAGCTTGCCGTCCTCGGCGGTGAGCGAGGTGGTCAGCGGCTGGAGGATGTCCTTCCGGTCGAAGGGCGTGTCCTTGGCGATGTAGTCGTCCAACGGGCGCAGCCACTGGTTCCTCGCGTAGATGGGGACCTCGTAGTTGCTGATGGTGGCGATGTCGTACTGACCGGCCTGGTTGGCGAAGTCCTGGCTGATCTTGTCGCGTACATCGTTCTCCGGCAGGACGGTGAACTCGACCGCGATACCGGTCTCCCGGGTGAAGTGGTCCCGGGTGAGCCGGCGCAACTCCATCATCTGCGGGTTGTTCACCATGAGGACATGGAGGGTGCCCGGCCCCGATGAGCCGCCGCCCGCCCCCGTGTATCCGCATCCGGCGACCAGCAGCACAGCGGCGGCGATGGCTCCGGCGCGCCTCATCACGGATCGTCGCCTCCGAGCGGGCATGACACCTCCTGGGTACGGGTGTGGAGGGGCGGGCGGTCACACGGGCAGGACCCTGGGGCCGAGCAGGGAGTAGCGCCGCACCTCCGTCCGCGGCACATCCGTGTCGGTGACGATGGCCTCCAGATCGCGGACGGCGGCGTAGCGGCAGCGGCGCACCCTGCCGAACGCCGTGTGCGCCGCCACCAGGACGCGGCGCCTCGACCCCCGTACGACCTGGGACCTGACCGCGGCGACCAGCGGGTCGGTCACGGTGAGACCGTGTTCACGGGAGACACCGCCGCCGCCGAGGTACGCGAGGTCGATCACGAACCCGGCGAGCATCCGGGCCGCCTCCCGGTCGGCCGTGGCGAGGGTGGCGGCGCGCACCCGGCCGCCGAGCAGCAGGACCGTGAACCTCTCCGCGTCGCCGAGCGCGTGCGCCGCGGTCAGCGACGGCGTGACGACGGTGAGGGCCCGCTCCCTGGGCAGCGCCCGAGCGATGAGCTGCTGGGTCACGCCCTCGTCGATGAAGACCGTCTCGGCGGGGCCCAGCAACCCGGCCGCCGCCGCCGCGATCCGCGCCCGGGCCGGCGCGTCGGCCGCGGCCCGGGGCGGGAGCGGCCGGGGCGGCTCCGCCCTCCCCACCGGGTGCGCCCCGCCGTGCGTCCGGCGGATCAGCCCCTCGTTCTCCAGCACGGTCAGATCCCGGCGCACGGTCTCCCGGGCGACGGTGAACCGCGCCGCCAGATCCGCGACGGCGACCGCGCCCGCTCCGCGGGTGAGGTGGAGAATCCTCAAACGCCGCTCTTCCGCGTCCACGTGGCCGCTCCCGACATCGCCTGGACAGACTGCCCGTTCGGGCCCTGGACTGTTTCTACCGTCCGGTGACCGGCTGTGACCAGGCGGTTCGTGACAGGAATGATGTCCGTTCGTGCCCGTTTCGTACCATCCGTAACCGCTGGTCAGACGATCAACGGGAGCGGAGGGGAGGCGTTCGCTTGCCCGAAGGCGCGGTGGGCCGGGCCCGTTCCCTGCCCGTTCGCCGGCGCGGAGCCATCGGTCCGCCGCCGGCCGGCCGGGCTCGTGGCCGGTGCAGCCATCATGGTCAACACCCCGTGGGGGCGGGGAGAATGTGCCCTTCGCGCGACATCCGCCGGAGTGTCGCCCCGGAGAAGAGAGGAGCGCGGACCGTGGACGCCGACAGCCGCCGACAGGAGATCCTCACCGTGGCCCGCCGGGACGGCTCGGTCTCCGTCACCGCGATCGCCCGGGTGCTCACCGTCTCGCCGGAGACGGTACGGAGGGATCTGCGGGCCCTGGAGGCGCTCGGGCTGGTGCGCAGGGTGCAGGGCGGCGCCCATCCGGTGGAGAGCGCCGGGTTCGAGACGACCCTCGCCACGCGCACCCGCCAGTGGGTGCCGCAGAAGACCAGGATCGCGGCGGCCGCCGCCGATCTCCTCGGGGAGGCCGAGACGGTCTTCATCGACGAGGGCTTCACCCCGCAGCTGATCGCCGAGGCACTGCCCGGCGACCGCCCGCTGACCGTCGTCACCGCCTCCCTCGCCACCGCGTCCTGCATGGCCCGCCGGGAGAGCGCGCAGGTGATCCTGCTCGGCGGGCGGGTGCGCGGCGGCACGATGGCCACGGTCGACCACTGGGCGACGGCGATGCTCGCCGAGTGCGTGATCGACCTCGCGTACATCGGCGCGAACGGCATCTCGCGCGAGTACGGCCTCACCACCCCCGATCCGGCGGTCGGCGCGGTGAAGGCCCAGGCCATCAAGTCGGCCCGGCGCCATGTCCTCTTCGGCATCCACACCAAGTTCGGCGCGGTGAGCTTCTGCCGCTTCGCCGAGCCCGCGCAGTTCGAGACCATCGTCACCGACACCGCGCTCCCGGCGGCGGAGGCCCAGCGCTATGCGCTGCTGGGCCCCCAGGTGCTCCGGGTGTAGGGCGCCCGCCGTCCTTCCGGGCCGGGTGTCAGGACGCCGGGGCCCGGCCGCCCAGCGGCTGGGCCAGCCGTCCCAGCAGGGCGGCGACCAGGGCCGTCTGGGCCGGCACCGTGTCGGGGTAGATGAACTCGCCCTGGGCGTGCGCGCCGTCGCCGACCGCGCCCATGCCGCACAGGACGGGCAGACCGAGGGCGGCGACGAAGTTGGCATCGCTGGCGCCGCCGACGGAGGCGGCGGGCAGCTCCCCGCGGCCCTGCTCACGGGCGACCTCACGGGCCAGGGCGAGCAGCGGAGCGGAGGCGGCTCCGAGGGTCATCGGCGGCCGGTTCCAGGCGTGTTCGATCTCGATGCGGACGCGGGGGTCGCTGACCCTGATCGCGTCCAGCTCCGCGTCGACACGGCTCTGTTCGTCCTCGCTGCTGATCCGGATGTCGATACTGGCGCCGGCCCGTCCGGCGACCACATTGGTGGCGGAACCGCCCGTGAACAGGCCGGTGTTGATCGTGGTGCCCTTGCCGGGGTCGGCGACCCCGGCGGCGGCGATCACGAACTCGGCGAGCGCGGTGATCGCGCTCGCCCCGTCCTGCGGCGCGAGCCCGGCGTGCGCCTCGACACCGACCGCCGTGACCTGGAAGATCCCGGACCCCTTGCGGGCGGTCTTGACCGCGCCGTGGGCGCTGGGCTCCAGGACCAGCGTGGCGTCGGCCCGCCGCGCCAGTTCCTCGATCACCGGCCGCGACGACAGGGAGCCGATCTCCTCGTCGCCGTTGAAGAGGAAGGTGACGGTGGGCACGGGCCCGCCGCTCTCCCGGGCCAGCCTCAGCGCCCAGACTCCCTGGAGCAGTCCGGTCTTCATGTCGAAGATCCCCGGCCCGCTGAGCCTCTCCCGGCCGTCGCCGGCCGGCGACGGCTGCTCCCAGCCGGCGAGGGTGCCGGCCGGCCACACGGTGTCGTAGTGGCCGATGAGCGCGACATGACCGGGACCCGTACCGGTGTAGGTCAGGGCGAGGGTGTCGCCGCACTGGCCGCCGGGGTGGCGCTGTTCGTGGTCGGGCCGGCCGAGCCGGAGGACGGCCAGTTCGCGCAGGAGGTCCAGGCCCGCCGCGAGACCGGGCAGATCGTAACTGCCGGTCTCGTGGCGGACGAGCCGCATAATGTCGGCGACGATCTCCGGCGACACCTCGTGGGCGCGGGCGGTGAGGACGGCTGCGGGCGATGCGGTCATGATCTGCTTTCTCGTACGGGGTCGGGGTGCGGGAGCGCGGGGCTCGGCCGGCGGCGGGAGCGGGTCAGCTGATGCCGAAGGGGATGCCGAGCAGGTACCAGGCCACGAAGAACGCCATCCAGGCGACCCAGACGACGGCGGCGATCGGGATGGTGAAGGAGGCCAGGGTGCCGATCCCGGCGGACTTGCGGTACTGCTGGATGAAGCCCAGCGCCATCACGAAGTACGGGCTCATCGGGGTGACGCAGTTGGTGACCGAGTCGGCGACCCGGTAGACGGCCTGGGTGGTCTCGGGCTCGATGCCGATGAGCATCAGCATGGGCACGAGCACCGGCGCCGCCAGCGCCCACAGCGCGGAGCCGCTGGTGATGACGAGGTTCATGAAGGTGATGAGCACGGCGATGCCGACCAGCACCGTCCAGCCGTCCATGTCCAGGGCGCGCAGTGTCTCGGCGCCCTTGACGGCGAGGATGTCGCCGATGTTCGTCCACTTGAAGTAGGCGAGGAACTGGGAGATCGCGAAGAACAGCACCAGGATCGGCGCCATCGACCGGGTGCCGTCGACCATCGCCCCGATGATGTCGCGCGCGGCGGAGAAGGTGCCGGTCATCCGTCCGTAGACGGTGCCGAGCACCGCGAAGAACAGGCCCAGGACGAGCGCCATCCCGCCGATCACGGGGGAGTTGACGATGCCGCCGCCCTCTCCGCGCAGCGGAGACGAGACGGGCGTCATGGCCGCGATCAGGAGCGCGATGAAGCCGAGGGCGACCAGGCCGGTGGCGCGGAGCGCGCGCTGCTGCCGCCCGGTGACCTCGATGGCCTCCAGCTCCCCGGCTTCCATGGCGCCCAGGGGCTCATCGGGCTCCAGGTCCGAGCGGCGGGCGATGACCTTGTCGACGACCAGGGTGATCACCAGGGCCACCAGGACCGATGAGCCGATGCCGAAGAAGTAGTTGCCCACCGGGGTGACCACATACCCCGGGTCGATGGTCTGCGCTGCGGCGGTGGAGATGCCCGACAGCAGGACGTCGGTGGTGGTCAGCGACGGGGAGGCGTTGTACCCGGCGGAGATCGAGACATACGCCACGATGCAGCCGAGCACCGGGCTGCGGCCGGCGGCCCGGAAGATCAGCGCGCCGATCGGGACGAGGGTGAAGTAGGCCGCGTCCCCCGCGACATGGCTGACCATCGCGGTCAGCGACAGGGCGAAGGTGAGGTACTTGCCCGGCACCCTGGCGACCATGCGGCGCAGCAGGGCCGAGAAGAGCCCGCTCTTCTCAGCGACCACGATGCCGAACATCACGGTGAGGATGGTGGCCAGCGGCGGGAAGGCGGCGAAGTTGTCCACCGCCCCCTCGATGGCCATGGTGAGACCGGCGTGGCTCAGCAGGCTCTCCACCGTGATGGTCTTGTTCGTGCCGGGGTGCACGGCGGTGACATCGGCCGCCGCCAGCACGGCGCTGAGCACGGCGACGACCCCGGCGAGCATCCAGAACAGCCAGAACGGATGCGGGAGTCTGTTGCCGACCTTCTCGATCGCCGCGAAACCCCGGAACGCGATACGCAGGACTCTCGACTCCGGCTCGGTCGGCCGAGGCCCGGCGGAGGTGGCGCTCATAGGTACCTCTTTGTGCAGGTGAAGGATGTTCCTGCGAACAATGGCACCTGAGTGGGAGATTCTCTAGTCTTTAAAGGTAACGGTGGGATTAACCAGCGGGCTAAGGTGAGGCGCTATGACCCGCCCTCTCCTCGACGAGCTCGACCGGCGCCTCATCGGCGCGCTGCATCTGGCACCCCGGGGCACCTGGGACGACCTCGGCGGAATCCTGGCCGCCGACGCCAGCACGCTCAAACGCCGGTACGACCGGCTGCGCGAGGCGCGGATGGTCCGGGTGATCGGGCAGGCCGACTGGGGCATGCACACCACGGCGATGCCGGTCCATGTCTTCCTGGACATCACCGGCGAGACCCCGCTCGCCGTCCTCCAGCGCCTCCGCGATCTGCCGCATCTCCAGCTGATGGCACAGATCTCCGGCGACTACCCCCTCTACGCCGTGGTCCACGCCCCCTCCGAGGCCGCCACCAGCCAGGCGATCGATCGGATGTTCTCCATCCCGGGCGTACGCCGTGTCAACGCCCTGCCCGCCCTGAGCACTCTGCGCCGGGGCATCACCTGGGACCCCCGGTTCCTCACCGGCACCGAACGCGACGCCCTGCTGACACTCACCGGCACCCGGCCCGGCGGCACCGCGACCGCCACCGCGACACCGCCCGCCAAACCGCTCAGCGAGGCCGAGCGCACCGCCGTCGCCGAACTGATCCAGGACGGCCGCGCCTCCGCCGCGGGCATCGCCCGCACCGCCGGCCTCGCCACCTCCACCGCGCACCGGGTCGTCCGCCGCATCCTCGACGAGGGATGGGTCAGACCGCGCCTGGAGATCGTGTCGGAGTGGCTCGGCTTCCAGACCCCGTTCATGCTCCGCCTGCGCGTGGCCCCCGGTGAGACCCCCGATGTCATGCGCCGGATCGACCAGCTCCCGCAGACCCGCCTCGTCGCCCAGGTCGCCAGCGACCTGTCCGTCCTCGCCACCGGTCTGGTCACCGACCGCGCGGCCCTGGCGCTCTTCATCGACGGCGAGCTGGCCGAGATCCCCGGCATCCTCGCCGTCAGCGTCGATGTCATGTTCGTCGAGCCCCGCCGCTACTGGGTCGACCGGGAACTGACCTCCGGGCTGGGCGCGTTCCACGCGCCGACGCTCCTGTGAGCGGCCCCGGGGCCGCCGCTCCGGGGGCTGGGTGAGGGGCACCCGGGGCCGGATGTGAGGATGCCGCCATGACGAACAATCAGACGAACCATCATCTGACGCACATCGCCCGACCGGGCGGCATGCCCGCCGGTACGGGATACACCCATGTGGTCACGGGAACCGGCCGGTGGGTCGCCGTCTCGGGCCAGCTCGCGCTGGACACGCGGGGGCGGCTCGTGGGCCCGGACGATCCGCTGGCCCAGGCCCGGCAGGTGTTCGCGAACCTGGGGCGCTGTCTGGAGGCCGCGGGGGCGACCTTCGCGGATGTGGTCAGGCTGACCTACTACATGGCGGATGTCTCCCATCTGAAGCAGGTGGCGGTCGCCCGCAACGAGGTCATGGACCCCGCCAGGCTCCCCGCCTCCTCCGCGTTCCAGGTCGTCTCGCTGGTCTCACCGGAGTTCCTGATGGAGATCGAGGCGGACGCCGTCGTCCCGGCCGGCCGGGACATTCCGTGAGCCGCTGAGACCGCCGCGCCGACGGGCGCGCAATGCCCCCGCCGGCGCCCGGGGCCGCTTACTCTGCCCCGGGGCCCGACACCGTGGGCCGCCGCCGCCCGCCCCGCCGGAGCCCGGCGGCCGAAGGAGGTCCGGGAGACGTGTCCGTCCACCGCGTAGTCACGTTGCCCTTCACCGAAGCCGACCGGTGCCGGGCGGCCTTCGCCGACGCGAAGCACCTGCCCGGACTGCACCAGGCGGCGGTCATCGAACGCGCCGCCGACGGCACCCTCGACATCCCCGAGAACCACGCGGTCGGCACGGGTACGGCCACGGTCGGCGGGAGCGCGGGCGGCGGCCTCGTCGGGCTCATCGGCGGACCCCTCGGCGTCTTCGTCGGCATGACCGCCGGTGCCCTGCTGGGCGACGCGGTCGAGGCCCGGCGCGACACCGAGAACACCGCCGGGCTCATCCTCCTCAGCGCCGGTGTCCAGGACGGCACCAGCGTCCTGGTGCTCGACATCCAGGAGGCCTCGGACGACCCGGTGGACGACCTGGCCGCCCGCCACGGCACCACCGCCGGCCGCGAGTCCGCCGCCGGCTTCACCGCCCGGGTCCGCGCGGCCTGGAAGTCCGCCGACTCCTGACCGCCCGCCCGCGCGGACCGGCCGGGCGCTCACCTTCCCGGTGGCGGCGGCAGCGCGGGGGCCCGGGCTCACCACGCGCCGTCCCCGTCGCCGCGACGCACGGAGGTCCGTGCGGGGGGCCCTCAGCGCCGGAAGACCACCGGCCCCCGGCCCCGGCCCCGGCACGGTCACGGACGCCGACGCCTCCGCCGGCCCGGCCCGCACCCCCTGGCGCGGGCCGCCCGCCGGCCGGCGATCACGGCCGGTCGCCGCGTACCACCGCCACCGGGCAGTGCGCGTGGTGCAGCAGCGCCTGGCTCACCGAACCCAGCAGCAGCCCGGCGAAGCCGCCCCGGCCCCGCGCGCCCATCACGATCAACTGCGCCTGCTCGGTCTCCTCGATCAGCGCCTGCCGGATACGGTTCTCCACCAGCCGCCGGTGCGCGGTGACCTCCGGATACCGGTCCTGCCACCCGGCGAGCGCCTCCGCCAGGAGACGCTCCTCCGCCGCGCGCATCCGGTCGATGCCGTCGACCAGGTTCTCCGGGAACCCGGGGTCGTCGTCCCCGCGCTCGGTCCAGGTGTTCCACGCGTGGACGGCGACCAGTTCGGCGCCCCGCGCCGCCGCCTCCGCGAACGCGAAGCCGATGGCCGCGCCGGCCTCCGGCGAGCCGTCGACCGCCACCACGACGGGCCCGGTGCCGCGCGCGTCGCCGCGCACCACCAGGACCGGACACCGCCCGTGCGCGGCCAGGTGCACCGCGGTCGAACCGACCAGCAGCCCGATGAACCCGCCCATCCCCCGGCTGCCGACCACCACCAGGGACGCGTCCCGCGACTGCGCCTCCAGCACGGTCAGCGCCTCGCCGGTCACCAGGTCCTGGGTGACCACGACGCCGGGCTCGGTCTCCCGGGCCCGGGTCACGGCGTCGGAGAGCAGCCGCTCGGCCGTGTTGCGCAGTCCGCCGTCCTTCGGGCCGACCGGGGAGGGGCCGAGGGAGACATGCAGCGTGGGCCAGATGAAGGCGTGCACCACATGGAGCCCCACCCCGCGCAGCCGCGCCTCCCGGGCCGCGACCTCCACCGCGGTGAGCGCCGACTTCGAGCCGTCCACACCGACGACGACCGGACCATTCATCACAGCACTTCCGTTCTTCCGCGTGCGCCGTACCGGCGTCACCGCCTGTCTCCAGTGTCCGGCGGGCGAGCCGGGCCCGCATGTGCCGAACGGCCCCGGCGCGAGGGCCGGACAGCCCTGACGGGCGGGGACACCCGGGCCCGTCGCCACCGGGCCGGCGGCCGGTGCGCGACCCGTCGGCGGGGGAGGGGCGGAAGCCGGGCCGGGCGGTCAGGCCCGGGGTGCCAGCAACTCGGTCAGCTCGGCTTCGAAGAGCAGGGCGGGGTCGAAGTCCATCCCGCCGAAGTGGCCCGCCAGCTCCAGGGAGAGGATTCCGTGCAGCCGGGTCCAGACGGTCAGGGCCCGCTGGAGGGCGGCGGACGGGGCGGGGTGGTCCCCGGCCCAGTTCCGGTGGCCGTCCAGATGGGCGCCGAACGGTGTGGTGGGGCCCTCCGGGGCCAGGGCCGCGCACGCGTCGAGCAGGGTCGCCATGATCCGGCCGGAGATGCCGGTGATGTCGTCGGGCGCGTGGTAGCCGGGGACCGGGGTTCCGTAGACGAGCAGATACCGCTGGGGGTCCTCCAGGGCCCAGCCCCGCAGGGCGTGGGCCAGCGCGGCCAGATCGGGGCCGTCGGCGGAGGCCGCGCGGAGGGTGTCGTCGAGGCTCAGATACGCCTCGCGGATGAGTTCGGTGATCAGGTCGTCCCGGCTGGCGAAGTAGCGGTAGAGCGCCGGTCCGCTCATCCCCATCTGCCGGGCGATGGCGTTGAGGGAGAGCGCGGACGCCCCCGCCGTGGCGATCTGCTCCCAGGCGTGTTCCTTGACCTCGGCCCGCACCTGGGCGCGGTAGCGCTCCCTCGGTGTCGTGGCATCCGTCCTCGGCACGACCGCCTCCTCCCTCGTCCGTGGGGCTACAGCCCTCAAATTTCGTTAGAAGCTATCACGGTGGTGGTTGACCGCCCGTGAGGCATAGCGTTATAACTTCTCACGAACGCAAGAGGCTCTTCGGTGGGCGCCCGTTCTCCGGGCGACGCGCCGATCGGCTGAGAGACCGACGGAGAAGAGGAACGCCATGCCCGGCACCCACGCCACCACCACCGCCACCACCGAGACCGAGACCGAGACCGAGACCGGCGCCCGCGCCACCACCCGTACCGGCACGCACGCGGCCACCGGCACCACCTCCCGCACCCGCACCGGCTTCCGCACCGGCTCCCGGGTCCGCGCCGCGCTGTGGGCCCTCCCGCTGGTCGCCGGTCTCCTCGGCACCGCCGCCGCGCCGGCCGGGGCCGCCCCGTCGCACCCCGGTCAGCCCCTCACCTGCCGGGGGGAAGGGGTCGACCCCGCCGCCCTCGTCCGCCACCGGACCGAGACCGTGATCCACGCACCGCCGCACACCGTGTGGAGGCTCCAGGCCGATGTGGAGCGCTGGCCGGCCTGGAAGGCCGCCGTCACCGGCGCGGACCGTCTCGACCACGGCCCCTTCCGGACGGGTTCCGCGTTCCGGTGGACGATGCCGGTGCCGCCCAACCCGGTGACTCCCGCCACGAGCCTGGAGATCACCTCCACCGTCGAGCAGCTCAGGCGCGGTTCCTGCATCCGCTGGACCGGTCCCGCGATCGCCGACGGACTGCGTATCGACGGCGTTCACGTGTGGACCTTCACCAAGGTCAGGGGCGGTGTCCGGGTGAGCACCGAGGAGACCCACACCGGCCCCCAGGTCGAAGCGCACGTCCCCGTCGCGACCGAGATCCTCCGCCAGGGCCTCGAAGCGTGGCTGCGCGACCTGAAGACGGCCGCCGAAGCCCGCGCCCACGACACGGCCCACGACACGGCCCACGACACGGCCCACGACACGGCCCACGACACGGCCCACGGCGCGGCCCGCGACACGGCCCACGGCGCGGCCCGCGACCGCACCCGCAATCCGGCCCACTGAAGCCGGAATTGCCCGATGGAGAAGACCGGACGCGCTCCGGCGTGTCCGCCACCGGCGCCCCAGGGCACACCCGCGGGGGATGATTTCATCGAGCCATCCGCCGGCATGATCGACCGCAGGGGAATGTCCTGTTCGCCTCTTTCCGGCCCCGGGTGTCATCGCGACCCCCGTGCCCCCTCCGGGCGGTGCGTCGAGCCGCCATCTCCCCGTTCGAGGAGGGGTTGGCCGGGCGGGGCACGGCCGGGAGCCCTTCGGCGAGTCCGGCCACAGGAGAACCGGCCGTCCTGTTTTACCCTGGTAGCTCCACCGCACCTCATGCGAAATTCGGGCGACACAGCCGGGGTCGACGCATTCGGGGGTGGGGAATGGGCGGCGAGGGGTTCAGACCTGAGACGGCTTCCACGCCTGATCGGCACGGTGCCTGCCAACCGCCGGACAGGCGTCGCGGCACACCGGGCGAGCTTCCGGGAGACCGCGGACGCGCCGGAGAGCCGCAGGCCGGCGCCGCCCCCGAGCATCCGCGCCGCGTGCCGGCGGTGACCGCCGCCGCCCTGCCGTAGCGCCCTGAACCGGCCGCCGGGCGCTCACTCCGGCGGCCTCGGAGGCGGTCCGTGCCCGGACCCTCTCCCGCCCGCTCCGCCCCGCTCTTGTCGAAGGCGAGGTGATTCCCATGCCGAAGCCCGTGCGCCGCGTCATCCGAGGAGACATCTAGGGAGTTCCCTTCTGATCGGGCCGGATCGGCGAGGCGCGGTGCCAGGGCCCGCGAGCCCGGCACGATCCGAAAGAGACGACCCGGTACCGGAGAACGACGACCCGGTACCGGGAGCATCATGAGTGAACCGCTCCCCGGGGCAGCACCGCCGGCCCCGGGGAGCGGGCCGCCCTCCCGGGCGCCCTGTGCCGTACGCACCCCATGCCGCGCTCCCAGGAGGACCGTCCCCGTGCCGAACGAAGAACGCATCACCCGCCTTGTCAACCGCCCCGGGCGGGGAATCCTGGCCGCCGATGTCCGTGGACGCCTGCACTGGCTCGACGCGGATCTGCGCCGTGTCCGTTCCTCCCGTTCGACCGTCACCGCCCAGGACCCGTCGGGCGACCCGCTGTACGCCGTAGCCTTCAGCGAGGACGCCGTCCTCACCCGCGACAAGAGGGGCAACATCTCGCGGTGGGACATCGAGACGCTCGCGCTGACCGACCGGCTGGACGCCCGGAGCACGGTGAACCGCGGGTTCCTGATGGAGGGTGAGCAGCCCTCACCGACGATGCTGCGCGGCATCGGGGTCTGGGACGGCAAGATGTACGTCAACAACGGCTACTTCCAGCTCGTGGTCGTCGACCTGGCCGGCTTCACCGTCGACCGGGTCGTGCTCTGGCCGCACGGCTACGACATGCTGGAGTGGTTCTGCACCGACGCCCCCGGTGTGCACGCGGTCTCCGACCGGCACGGCAGAATCCATCTGGGCTCCCTGGACGAACTCTCGTTCCCGAAGGTCGTCGAGGTCGACACCTCCAATGTGCACCGGGTGGTCTACGACGAGCGCCACCAGCGGTTCTGGGCGACGACCGACGCCGGTCTGGGCGACACGTACAAGATCGCCAACGGGGTGGTGACCGTCGGGCTCGACGGCACCCTCGACCAGCGGCTGGACTTCGCCCGCAACGACGTCGAAGGTCTGGTCTTCTCCCCGGACTTCTCCCGCGCGTACAGCGGAGGCTTCGACGGCGAGCTGCTGATCTTCGACAACTCGACCCCGGCACTGACCGTGGCCGACCGGATCGGCGGCTTCACCCACCAGATCACCGACATCACCGTGACCGACGACGGCCGGGTCCATGTCCTGACCCAGGACGGCGAGGTGACCGCGCTCAGCCCCGACGGGACGGTCCTCAACACCCTGGGCTTCGCCCGCCAGTGCGTCTGGGACATCCAGCCCGTCCCGGGAGCGGAGCGGGAGCTGCTGGCGGCGACCGACGACGGAGCGGTACGGCTGAGCCTGGTGGAGCCCGAGCCCGGGCACCCCGCCCTGCGCGTCACCGGCGGGCACACCGGCGGCCCCGGCTTCACCCGCAGACTCACCGTCACCGAGGACGGATGGGCCGGTGTGTTCTGGCCGCGCACCCTGCGCCGGGTCTCCGGTGACGGGACGCCGCTCTGGGAACGGGAGCTGCCGGGCATCGCGCACACCCTGGCCCTGTCCCCCGACGGCGCGCGGCTGCTGGTCGCCTGCAACGCCGGCGGCATCGAGTACGACGCGGCCACCGGCGCCGAGACGAGCCGCGTCGACAACCTGCCCGCCAGCGCCTGGGCCGGCGCCTACCTCCCGGACGGACAGCGCCTGCTGGCGACCCGCAACGGCCGGATGAACGCCTACGGCGCCGACTCCGCGTCCACCTGGTCCGTCGAGCTGGGCAACTACCCCAAGCGTCTGATCGTGGACGGCGACCGGGTCAGGGTCACCGGCGGGGGAGGCGTCCGGGAGTTCGAGGTGGGAAGCGCCAAACCGGACCATCAGTACGTGGAACTGCTGGACAACACCGCCGAGAACTGCGCCGTCATCGACGGCACCCTCTGTGCCGTCACCTACGGCATGCAGATCGCCGCCTTCGACCGGACGTCCGGCGAGCTGCTCGCCCTGCACGAGGATCTGCCGGACTTCGCCAAGGGCGTGGCGGCCGTGCGGGGCGCGCACGGCGACGCCTACATCGTCGTGGGCGGCCGAGGGGGCTATCTGCGGCTGTACCGGCTGGACCGCAGCGGCGGCGAGGTGCTCACGGCCGTACGCGATCTGTGGCTGCCCGGTTCACCGGCTGTCCGGGGCGGCACGGTGACCGAAGCAGCGGCAGCCCGGCGGTGACCGTCGCCTCCGCGCCGGGCGGGGAGTCCTCCTCGACACCCGCGAAGGAGGAGTGGGAGCCGTCGCCGTTTCGCAGCGCCCGGTTCAATGTCTTCGCCGCCGGCAACACGGCCAACAACATCGGGGAGGCGGTGTACGCCACCGCGCTGCCCCTCCTGATGTACGAACGCACCGGCTCGCTGGCGGTGATGGCGCTGCTCGCGGGTGCCGTACCGGCGGCGATGCTGCTCGCCCCGGCGTTCGGGGTGGTCGCGGACCGCTGGGGGCCCCGGGTGCTCGTGGTGCCCGGGCTCCTCCTCCAGGCCGCCGCCGCCCTGGCCATGACCCTTCTCCTGCGGGCCGGCCACGACGGGTCCGCCATCCTGTTCCTGTGCGCGCTGCTGCTGGCGATCGGCGGATCGGCCTATCGCGCCGGGTGGATGACCGGCATCCCCGCCATGTTCCCGGACCGGAAGGTGCGCGCTCGCGGCACCCTGAACAGCCTGTTCTTCGCCACCACGCTGATCGGTCCGCTGATCGTCGCGGCGACACTGCCCTGGCTGGGCTACATCGGGCTGCTCTGGTTCAATCTGCTGACGCTCTTCGCTCCCATCGTCGTATGGGCGTTCGGCATCCGGCCGCCCCCGCCCGCCGCCCCCGCGAGCGCGGAACCCGGCGGGGGCGCCCGCTCCGGGAGACTCGTCGAGGGCTGGCGGGCGGTCCGCGGCGACCACCGGATTCTGGCGATGCTGGTGGCACAGCTCGCCCTGGGTGTGGCCTGCGGAACCGGCCTCAACGCGCTCATCGTCTACGACCTCGGGGACACCTGGGACCTGTCGAGCCGGCAGGCCGCCGGTGCCCTGACCGCGATGAACGTGGCCATGCTCGCCGGGAACCTCCTGGTCGCCCAGCGCAAGCGGTTCCACCCCGGGAGATCGCTGGGGCTCGGCATGGTGGTCCGGACGCTCTCCCTCCTGCTGCTCGCCGTGCCGTTCTGGCCGCTGTTCGTGGTCGCCCTCGTCATCGGCGCCCTGGGACAGGGCGCGGTGCTGAGCACGGCGGTGATGATGCGGGTCAAGTACCTGCCGGCGGAGGTACTGGGCCGCGCGACCGGGCTGCTCTGGCTCCTCACCGGTGCCGCCTCGCTCCTCTCACCCGTGGTGACCCCGCTGCTCAGCGAGGCTCTCGGCACCCGGCAGACCTTCCTCGCCCTCGGCGCCGTGGCGTGCGCGGGCCTGTGGTACCTGCACCGCACGCGGAGCGCCTGGACGGCCGGGGACTCACCGGCCCCTTCCCGGCCCGGCGCGGAGAAGTGAGGAGCGCCGGACACGGGCGGGTCCCGGCGGCGGAAGCGGCCCACTGCTCCGGTGCTCCGGTGCGGTGCGGCCCGAGCGGTCTTCCGCCCTCCGGCCCGCGAGGCTGGTTGTCCCGCGGTGCCGGAGATGCTAGATGTTCCACGATCCGCACAGGCCGGACTCCGGAGCGCTTCGCGACCCGGTGACCCGGGACCGACGCACCGGAGAGCACCCCATGAGAATCCATCTGTCCAGTGTTTTCGTCGACGACCAGGACAAGGCGCTGCGCTTCTACACCGAGGTGCTGGGCTTCGTGAAGAAGCAGGAGGTCCCGGTGGGCACGGACCGGTGGCTCACCGTGGTGTCGCCCGAGGACCCCGACGGCACCGAACTGCTGCTGGAGCCCGACGGCCACCCGGCGGTGAAGCCGTACAAGACCGCGCTGGTCAAGGACGGCATCCCCGCCGCCTCCTTCGCCGTGGACGATGTCCGCGCCGAGTACGACCGGCTGCGCGGGCTCGGTGTGCGCTTCACCCAGGAGCCGCAGGAGATGGGCCCGGTCACCTTCGCGGTGCTGGACGACACCTGCGGCAACCTGATCCAGATCGCGCACGGCGCGTAGGCGCCGACGCGGACAGCGCCGACGCGGACAGCGCCGACGCGGACAGCGCCGACGCGGACAGCGCCGGCGTGAACGGCGCCGGCGTGAACGGCGCCGACACCCCGCGCCGGGTCCGCCGGGGGCCGGGACGGCTGCCCTCACTCCATCTCGAAGTCCTCGAAATCGAACCCCGGGGCCACCACACACGTCACCAGAACCGGTTCGTCACCCGCGGGCTCCGCGCTCTGCCAGACCCCGCCCGGGACCAGGAACTGCGGCTGTTCACCCCGCTCCACCCTCCCCCCGAGCACCGACTCGGCCGCCTCCCCGGGGGTCTCGCCCCTCCCTCCGAGCCGCATGCGCAGCGGCCCTCCCCGGTGCCACAGCCAGAGTTCGTCCGAGCGGACCCGGTGCCACCGGGACTCCTCCCCGGGATGCAGCAGAAAGTAGATTCCCGTACCGAAGGGCCGTGGGCCGCCGTAGCCGGAGGGGACCGTCGCGGCCGTGGTGCGCCAGGTCTCCCGGAACCACCCGCCCTCGACATGCGGTCGCAGACCGAGCAGGGCCACCAGATCAGATAAATCCGTCACGGTCCCATCCTGCGGGCCCGGCCCGCTGGACGGAACGGCCCGGATCAGCCGTTCACCGCACCGGCCCGCACGTGATCGTCCACGGTCCCTCCGCGTACTCGAACCAGACCAGCAGGGGGCCGGCGGGGAGGGGGAGGGTCACCCGGCGGGCGCCGATCTCATTGATCAGGTTCTCGGGGTCCTCGGGAAGCCCGCTCAGGCCCGCGATCTCGTAGTAGTGCGCGATGAGGTTCTCGTCGCCCCGGTACTCCACCGCGAGGTCGACGGGCCCGCCCGTGTGGAGAAAGACCTCGGAGCCCGCCCCGGTGAGGGTGCCCTCCAGACGCCGGGCGGCGGCCAGTGGTTTGACCGTGACGGTCCAGCTCTCCCCGGTCTCGACCTTCAGCCGGAGCGCGCGGTTGCCGTCCGACTGGACGGGGGCGCCGCCCCGGTAGTCGTCCATGCCGCAGATCACGGAGATCTCGTCCTTGTTGTTCCGCCCGAGCGGGCAGACCGAGTGGAAGTCCTCACCCCGGAACACCGCCTCGACGAGGACCGGGCCGGGCGGGACCGCGCCCCTGGTGTCGACGACTCCCGTGCCCAGGCCCTGGGAGACGAAGGGCGCGAAGACCGGCCCGAAGGACCAGACGGGGGAGAACGAGGGTACGGCTCCGGGCAGAGCGTCCGGTACGGGCGTGAGCGGGGCCATGGCCACCTGACCCGCCACGGGCGGGACGACGGGCGCCGGCGGTGCGGGCGGGGTCCGGCCGGCGGGGGCGGGCGGGGCGTTCGTGCTCCCGTAGTCGGCGGTGAGGCCCGGGGCCCCGGAGGCGTACCCCTGGCCGATCGCACGGAACTTCCAGCCGCCGGCCCGCCGGTAGAACTCGCCGAAGACGAACGCCGTCTCCGTCCCGGCCCCGGTCACCGGATAGCGGGCGACGCTCTCGCCGTCCGGGGCGAACACCTCCACCACGGGGTCCGTCAGGGCGGCGAGCACACCTCCCGGCGTGGTGCCCGCGAGCACCACCCGGTCGACCGGATGCTCGACCGCCGCCGGGTCGAACTCGATCCAGTGCGTGCCACCGCCCCCGCCGCCGTGCCGGACCGCACCCGAGGGATGCACGGGCCGTCCGGAGGAGACCAGGTCGTGCGGGCCGCGCATCCGGCCGCTGACGGAGTCGAGCAGCAGCGTCATCACATCCAGCGCGGGGGCTCCGGCGCTGCTGTCGTGGCGCACCACGACCCGGAGGGGAACCGAGGGAACGACACAGTTCCCACCTTTGATCATCTGACCCATACGGCCCATCATGCGTGGCCGGGCACGTCTGTGACCAGCCCGTCCGTCGGAGCGCGCCGGACCGGCCGCCCCGCGTGCCCGGAAACCCGGGCGTTCGAGGCGTGCCCGCCGCGCGCCGGCACCGCACACGGCGGAGACCGGCGGAGGGAGCCGTACCGGTCCGGTCCGGCCCGATCCGCGGGAGACGGCTCAGGGGCGCCTGGTGATGGCCACGTCGCCCTGGAGGGAGAGCGCGTCGCCGAAACGGCCGAGGGCCAGGTCCACCGGTGTCACCTCCAGATGGACCGGGTCCACGTCGATGGGGACGGCCGGGAGGTCGCCCAGGGTGAAATCGATGCCGTCGAACGCGTCACCGACGAGGCCGCCGAGGACGGACGAGAGGGCGTTGGCCACCCAGGAGGCGATGACGCTGACGAGGTCGTCGTGCGGATAGATCCGGAGATCGAAGGAGCTGACACTCTCCGTGGTGGCCTTGAGGGTGGTTCCGGACATCGACAGGCTGAGCGTGATGGTGGGATCGGGCTCCAGCGCCAGATCGAAGAAGGCGTCGGTCGACCCGCCCCAGAGCCATTCGATCCCCGCGCTCCCGCTGCCGGTGACGGAGGCGTTGACACGCACCGTCGGGATCTCGGTGTCCACGACCTCGCACCGGACCTGGTGGATCGCGACCGTCGCCTGGTAGTAGCCGGTGCCTATGCCGAAGTCCTCGGAGTCGCCGGCGTCGAAGGGCATCCCGTCGAGGTAGGTGGTGGCGGCCTCGGCGATCCGCTGGACCGTGTCCGTACCGAGCAGGGCGAAGAAGCCGCCGGACGGCCAGCTCTCGGGGAAGGGCGGCTGCGGAACGCCGTGTTCCACCAGATTCATGGCGGCCACCACCCGCTCCGGCTGGATCACGGGGACCGGTGACGACAGATTCAGCAGCGGGATGTCCGGCTTGGGCAGTGTGATCCCCGAGAGGATCTCGCGGGACTGGGCGAGGAGGGCGGGCAGCACCACATTGTCCAGAATCACCTTCTGGACTTCGCTCGTGTCACTGGCGACGGCCTTGACGGGATTCAGGGTGAGCAGCCCGGACCGGTCCGTTCCGGCCTGGATGTCCACCGTCACGGTGATGTCCCCCTCCACCAGGTCCTCGCCCTCGCCCACGTCGACGGTGACATGGACCGGGCTCAGGACCACCTGGAAGGTGCTCCCGTCCAGCGACGCGCCCAGGGCGGCGGCGTGCTCCGCCACCTCCTCCCCGGTCAGCCGGCGCGCTCCGCCGTTCTCCGTGAAGCGGGCACGCAACTCCTCGTCGGAGTAGGAGGGCGGAGTGAGATCGAAGACCGGCGCGCTCTTCACGTCCCAGGTCACCGTGGTGGGGACGTCATCGTCGTCGTACGGCTCGGAACCGGTGAAGCACCGCGGATACAACTGGCCGTAGACCTCCTCCGCCACTCTGTTCACGATGCCGACATCGGCTCCGACCGCAAGGTCGTAACTCATGGTCCGACTCCCTCTGTCCGAAGTGGTGGTCACGGGCCCTCGTCCCGCCCGGGGCACGGCCGGCCCACCGGCGAAGCGCCCGGTGCCGCCGACCCGTCATACCGTCCCCCGTACACCGGGCCGGACATCTCGTTAAGTCGACATGTCCGGTAACAACCTCTTGTTTCCTGCCAAGGTGGCCAGTTCCGACAGTGGAGATCTATCGGGAACATGGTGATCCAGTGGGACAGCGCCCCTGCTCACCGAGGTGCCTCTCCGCCGCGCGCCCCACTCGCGCGCCCCTGGCGCGCCCACCCGGGAAAGACGCGTTCACCACTGTCCGAGCGCGGATTTGCGACAGCGCGAGGGAAGCTGTGGTGCGGCCACCCGGGGTGGCTTTGGATGGCGCCGTGAGCGATTCAACTTTCGATCTCGCGGTCGGAGTCGGTACCGACGCCCTCAACTCCGGCCTCCGGACGGCCCACGACCAGCACCGTGACGCGTTCCGGGGCAGCGTCACCCCGGACCCCATCGAGGGCACGGCGTACACCTTCGCCTGGGACTTCCTGGACGCGCCCACACTGGCCCTCACCCCGCCCGGCCCGGATCTCTGGAACGAGATGATCAAGGCGGACGGTGTCACGGACCTCCCGGACTCCGGGGTGCTCCAGTTCGTCACCGAACAGCTCCAGGCGGACTGCTCGGTCGGGGGCACCCCGCTCCCGGAGGTCACCGGCAAGGTCACCGTCGCCCTTCAGCTGACCCTGGGCGGCGGCGGTATCACCGCCGTCCCCCTGGGCGCCTGGCTGGAGAATCTGCCGGCCGGACCGACCAGCATCATCGTCAAGAACGTCGTGGTCCCCGCACTCCTCAACCAGGGCACCACCCTGCTCCAGGGGCTGAAGATCCCCGCCCAGAACCTCTTCGGGCAGACGGTCACCCTCGACCTCGTCCAGGTGGACGTCATCCCCACCCATCTCGTCCTCGCCTCGACGACCCAGGTGCAACAACAGCAGGAACAGGAACAGGAACAGGAACAGGAACAGGAACAACAGCAGCAGAGGCGGGCGGTGCGCGCCGAGGCCGCGGACTGGCCGACGGACAAGGAGGTGTTCACACTGATCAGCAGGGGTCTGCTGACACAACTGCTGACGGCGGCGGTCAAGAAGTACGAGAACCAGCAACTGGCCAAGGACAGCAAGACCATCGAGTTCCTCGCCTCCGCCCAGTGGGACGCCACCTTCCGCCAGGCCACGAATCTGACGGTCGGCACCGATCCCACCACCGCGTCCGCCGGGGTCGACATCGACTGGCACGCCGAACTCGACCTCTTCCCCACCTCCCCGGACGGCAGCGGCGGCTGTGCCCTGACCAAGGCGGGCCATGAATCGTGACCGGGGATCGACGGGTGACGCACCGGAGATCCACGGGTGATCCCACCGGCGCTCCACCGAGGAGACGCCGGCGCAGCGACCAGCCAGGAGAGGCCCCGCCATGGGCACAGCCCCCATCGAGTTCGATGTCAGCTACACCCCCGACCCGCCCGTCGTCACCGTCCAGGCCACCGGGATCTCGGACACCGCCCTCACGGTGCGGGTGACCGATCTCGATCTCGAACAGGTCACCTTCACCCCCGGGACCGTCCTCGCCGACGCGCTCTCCGGCCTCGTCAACGATCTGGCCAAAGCGGCCCCGGACATCGTCAAGGGGAAGATCACCGGGCTCACCCCCGACATCCCGCTCGACACACCCATCGGCTGTGGCATCCCGATCGGCGGGGCGACCATCCAGATATCGCTGGCATCACCGGAACTGGCCGCCCACGGCGACATGCTCATGATCAGCGGGACCGCCGACATCTCCTGACCCGCGCGCTCCCCGTCCACCGGTCCGACTCACCGCAGGAGACGTACGTGAGCACCCCGTACCCCGACCCCGGCACCGAACCCCGGCCCCTGTACCTCGCGGACACCCCCGGCTACCCCCTCGCCCGCACCGTGGAGATGCCCGGCACGGTCGGATATCCCACCGGCTCCCTCAGCATCCGCTTCGGCGCGCTCCGGATTCGCGCCGAGGGCCGGCCGGAGGCCGTCGCCGGAGAGGAGGGCGCGTACCGGATACCGGCGCTCGTCCTCACCGGCCGGTACGCGCTCGACGCCCGCCCCGACGAGATCCGCGACCTCGACACCGCCGGCCATCTGCGCCCCCTCTCCGACGAGGCGCTCCGGCCCACCCTCCCCGCCGCGACCCGCGACGCCGTCGCCCCCGAGCCGCCGGACGAGGAGACCCTGCGGAAGTGGCGCGACCGCGCCGACAGCCACCGCGACCAGCTGATGCGGACCGAGAAGGGGCAGCAACTGCTCATCACCTACGGGAAGAACAACGAGACCTTCTACGACCTCTTCGACACCTCCAGCACCCTCAGAAAGAACTGGCGCAGAAACGGCACCACCCGGAGCATGTCCGCGCACACCTTCGACACCACGGACCCCCGGACACCGCCCGAGAGCGCGAGCGCGGTCAACGACTGGACCGACCCGGACCACCACACCAGCTACAACGCGAACGCCTTCATCCAGTACGTCAATGTCACCAGCGCGCTCTCCTTCGAGATGAGCTTCGCGGCCACCGACGCCCAGGACAAGTACAGCGACGCGCTCGACGCCGCCCAGCGGTTCGCCACGGCGGTGAACGACACCGGCAACAGCGGCGACCTGGTCAACCCGATGACCCAGCACGAGGTCTACACCTCCATCGACCAGCACTCCGGCGAGGTGCGCGCCACCACACCCGAGGAGGTCGACCGCTACATCGGACTCGTCCACGGCACCTACGACACCGCACCCGAGGACGAACCCGAGGAGTGGCTCCCGCTCTCGGACGAGCACCGCGCGCGCTACCGGGCCTTCGGCAAGGAGGCCTACGAGGACAGGGCGCGGGAGCGGGCGTCCGCCACCGACACCCTCCACTGGGGCGACTGCCACGCCCGTCTGGAGAACATCCGCGTCACCGGCGACCCCGCCCGGGGCGAGGCCACCGTGACCCTGCCCCCGCTCGCCCTGCACATCGACGACGCCGAGTGGCGGGGCCCGGCCGGCGAGGTCGCCCGGGAGCGGCTGCGCACCATGCGGTTCGTACAGGAACTGCTCCGGGACGCGGTCGCCGAGACCCTCCGGCACGCCGCGCTCACCGGCATCGCCGGCTACGGCCCCGCCGGGGACGGGGAGTCCTGACCCGTGCTCATCCTTCCCACCGGCGCCCCCGCCGAGGATGTCACCGCCGGGATCTGGGCCGGGCTGCTCGCCGACGACCGGCCGCGCTTCGACGCCCTCCTCGACGAGGCACTCGCCCCGCAGCAGGAGTATCTGAGCGACACCGAGCGCGCGCTCTACCGGCAGGGCAAGCGCCTCCGCCCGGCGGTCCTGCTGCTCGCCGCGCGGATGGTGCTCGGCTCCGCGCCGCTGCCGGGGAAGGTGCTGCAAGGGGCGGTCTCCCTGGAGATGCTGCATGTGGCGACCCTGATCCACGACGACATCGTCGACGGGTCGGCGCTGCGCCGGGGGCTGCCGTCGGTCAACGCCGCGCGCGGCACCGAGGCCGCCGTGCTCATCGGCGACCTCCAGTTCGTCCAGGCCATCCGGGGCTTCGTGCGGACCATCGACCGGGACCGCGACATGGCGCTGATCGAGCTGGTCCTCGATACCGCGTTCCAGATCGGCTGCGGTGAACTGGACGAGCTGCGCGCCGATCTGCACCAGGAGCCGGCCCGTCTGATCGAGGACTACTGGCGCACCGCCGACCGCAAGACCGCCGTCCTCTTCGGCCTGGCCGCCGAGGCCGGAGTCACCCTCGCGGACGGGCGCACGAGCGACGCCCGCCGCGCGGGCTTCGCCGGCCGCCGGCTCGGCCGGGCCCTCCAGGTGATGGACGACCTCTTCGACCTGGCCCAGGACGAGGCCGGGTCCGGCAAGCCGCGCGGCATGGATCTGCTGCGCCGCCGGGCCTCACTGCCGCTGGTGTACGCCATGGAGGAGCTGGGGCCCGAGCACCGGGTGAGCCGGGTGATGCGCGGTGAGCCCCTGGACGCCGGAGGGCTGGAGCGGTGTGTCGCCGAGGTGCGGGGGACCACCGGGTTCTCCCGCGCCTACGCCGACGCGCGCACCCAGGCGCTGGAGGCCATCGAGCTGCTGCGCCCCTTCGCGGCGAGCCCCCACCGGTACGCGCTGGAGGACCTGGCGCTGCACATCGTCGACCGGAGACCCTGACCGGCCCTGACCGACTCTGACCGGACCGGAGCCCATGACCGGCCCGACCCGGCCCCCGCCTCCCGGCCCCCGCCCTCGCGTCCCCGCATCCGCACCCGCACCCGCCGAATCCACCCGCCCCCGCTGATCCGCCGATCCGCCACCCGCCGATCCGCCCTCCCGAGAAGGAGCACCGCATGACCGCGGCCCTGGTCGACTTCGTCTACGCCACCATGCGCAAGCGGGCCAACGACCCGGACAGCCCCTACTGGCTGCCGAAGACCCTGGAGGCGGTCCGTACCCCCGACGGGCGCGGACTGTCCCCGCTGAAGGTGGACGAGTGGGAGCTGGGCGAGCTGCCGGGCGACACGGGCACGACGGCCGCCGACTCCATCGCCGTCGCCTGGTGGAACTTCGTGGGCGCGGCCTGGGAGCGGGCGGAGCGCGACGGGGCGAGCGGCATCCCGGACAGCCTCGACGACTTCGACAGCCAGCGCGACCGCGACGACCCGTTCCCGGCGCTGACCCTCTTCACCGTCACCATCACCGGACTGCCGAACGCCTCCGTCGGCGAGCTGAGCGACATCGTCGCGACGGAGAACGGCTACCAGGGGACCGTACGGGTCACCGCCGCCGCCTACGACGGCCACGGCTACCAGCCGCGGATCACGGTCGACGGCAGCTACCGCCTCGTCCAGCACGTCGTGGTGATCGACGACCCGGACTCCGCCGACAGCTCGGACTCCGCCGACGGCCCGGCACAGCTCGACGAGGACCTGAGGCCGCCGACCACCGTCCCCGCCGGAGGACTCACGGCGTACGGGGTGGAGTGGCCGTCCCAGACGATCGAGGGCAACGGGGCGTTCGAGTTCACCATCGAGAACGTGGAACTCGACGTCCGGCTCACCATCGAGACCGCCGGGAGCGGCTCCGGCCGCGCGCCGAAGGTGACGGTCGACTCCGTCGCCGTGGTCTCCACACCGGTGTACACCCTCGACGAGGACAAGCTGACCATTGAGGGCGACACCGTCACCGACCTCAACCGCAAGGCCTGGAAGGGCGCAGCGGTGCTGGCGTTCGACAGCCCCGACGCCGCCACCGCCCTCACCGCCAAACTCGGCGCCGCGCTCGACGCGGACGACTTCCGCACCCAGTTCTCCGGCGCTGTCACCGATCAACTGGCGCAGGCGCTCGACAGCGTTCTCGGCACCGGGGCGCTCCCGACGGGCGGCGGCCGGCCCCCGGCCGGCGACGGGCCCCTGGAGGTCTATCTCTTCGACCGCGCCCGGGCCGCCCTCAACGACCCGGACTCCGGCTTCTATCCGCCGGCCGTCGTCGCGTCCGCCGACGACCCGAAGCTCGACCCCCTGTCGATCGACACCATCGACCTCGGCGACCAGCAGGTCATGGGCGTCCCGGTCAACTTCACCCTCAACTCCGTCACCATCAGCGGTATCGCCGACGCGCTCATCCCGGACGAGGACGCCACCCTGGTCGCCGAAGGCGTCGACGCGACCCTGCGGTTCGGCCGGATCTCCGGCACGCCGATCACCATCGACGCCGCCGTGGTGGCGACCTTCGTCAACTCCGGTGACCAGCTCGACGGCACCATGACGACCACCGCGCGACAGCCCTCCGCGACCCTCGGCCTCTCCTTCTCGGGACCCGACGCCGACTCCCTGACCATCGGGCTGCGCTCGCTCGCCATCGATGTCGACCCGTCCGGACTGGACATCGCCGTCCATGTCGAGGGCCTCCCCGACCAGGCGCTGCACACCATCCTCAACACCGAGGAGATCAAGGACGGCTTCATCGAGGGCGTCCGGGAAGGCGCCGCCGCGCGCAAGGACGACATCGCCCGGGCCCTGACCGACAACGCCCGCACGGTGATCGCCCGGAAGCTGGGCGGCTGACCGAGGCCGCGCGGGAGCGGGTCCGCGCGCCGAGCGGCCCGCACGCCCGCATCCGTACGACCGCCCGCCCCCGCCCGGAAGGTCTCCCGCATGCGGTTCACCGAACTCCAAGCCCTCCTCGACCGGCACACCACCGGAGACACCCTCACCCTCGCGGCGGCCGACCTCGGCAGCGGGCCGGCCGCCGCGCTGATCGCCACCTGGCTCGACGACCGGACCCTCACCCTCGGAGCCCTGCACCGCGAGGACCACCCGGACACGGGCACCGTCGTCGTCGGCGGCGAACTCGGCGCCCTGGGCATCACCGGCGCCCGGGTCACCGGCGCCGAGTTCGGCCTCGACCCCGTCAACCAGGACCCCACCCTCTTCCTCCCCCTCCCGACCCCCGGGGGCTGGACGCTCCCCGTCTCCTTCCCCGACACCGGGGGCAGCGACCTGGCCGGCCTCGCCTTCGGCGACCGCCCGCCCGAGCTGCTCCTCACCTCCGTCCCCCGCCCCGCCCGCGACGGCCGCCCCGCGCTCGGCCGGGGCCTCACCCTCCACGCGCCCGTGGTCCGGGACCCGGCACCGCTCGGCCCCTTCGCCGGCCTGGTCCGCCGCACGGGGACCGACCTCTCGCTGACCGGGCCCGTGGCGCGCCGCCCCGTCGGAGCCGAGGTCGTCACCGACATCGCGCTGCGCTCCGTACCCGAGCCGTCGGCGGATCTCGGCGGGGACTTCTCGCTGTGGGCCGGGTCGAGCGGAGAGCGCCCACCCCTGGCGTACGGACTCCGGCTGGCCGCGGATGTCGTACTGGCGGAGGGCGTCGGCGCGAGCCTCAGCGCGCCGGTCCCGGCCGCCGGGAGCGAGATCGTGCTCGCCGTGGACACACTGCCGGACGGCGAGGTGGGGACGGCCGTCCTCGAAGGGTGGTACGGCACCGGAGCGGCCGTGGAGCGGTTGACCTCCCAGGGATACACCCTCGGCGGCGCCGTCCGGCTCGCGGAGCTGGCAATCCGCCTCGACGGGACGAAGACGGGCCAGGGCCTGGCCGCCGCCCTGACCGCGATCACCGTCCGGGCCGTGGCCGCCCCCGATGTCCCGTGGCCCATCGCGGGCGACGACCTCGCCGTGACGGGCGTCGCGGCCGAACTGACCGTCACCGCGCCGCTCACCCCGGCCCGCGCCGCCACCGTCACCGGATACGGGGACTTCGCCGTGGCGGGCGCGGTCGCCCTGCACGCCGCCGCGGCGATCCCGCCCGGCAGCTTCGAGCTGACCCTCGACGAGGAGACCCCGGCCAGGCTCCAGGACGTGCTCCGGCACTTCCTCCCGGGCGCGGACCTCAGCGGCGCACCGGATCTGACGCTGAAGAAGTTCCATGGCACGGCCGTTCCCACGCGCGGCGAGTACAGCCTCTCGGCCACGGTGACCACCGAGTGGCACATCGGCATCGGCGCGGCCGTCCTCCGCCTCGAACAGGCGACCCTGGAGGTGGAGCGCGCCAAGGAAGGGGCCGGGGGCGCGGAGCGGGCCGGGGTCCTCCCGGACGGGGGCGCCGCGAAGACCACCGGCACGGTCGCCGCACGCGCGACGCTCGGCCCGGAGAGCGGTGACGGCTCCCTGGTCTTCGACGCCGCCTGGCACCTCCCCGGCGGCTTCGAACTCGGCGGCACCCTTCCCGAGGCCGATCTCACCGCCCTCCTCGAAGCCCTCGCCTGCCGGGTCGACATCCCCCTGCCCGACGGTCTGCCCGAGGTCGAGCTGCGCGACTCGACGGTGCGCCTGCGCCTCGGAGCCGCCCAGGCGAGTGAGGCGGACGAGGGCAAGGGGTACGAGCTGACGGTCGGCAGCACCGTCGAGTTCGCCGGGGCCACGGCGCTGACCCTGGTCGGGAAGGCCGCGAAGGGCGGTGAGGGCACCCTGTTCGCCGCCGCCTTCTGGCAGGACGGCTGGGCCTGGTCGCCCGACCAGGTCCCGGGCTGGTCCGATGTGCTGGGCATCCTCGGCGGCATCACCTTCGCCAAGTCCGGAGCCGCCGTCTGCTCGGCCGACGGGGTCACCCTCGCGGCGGACTCGGCCCCGGACACCTTCCCGGCGACCCTGGACAAGGGCCTCACCTTCTTCACCGAGATCGGCTTCACCGGCCCGCTGGAGCCGCTGAAGGCCCTCTTCGACGGCGCCGCGCCCGGCGTCCACCTGCTGGCGGTCCTGACCTCACCGGTGCGGAACTCCGTGTTCAGGGCGTCCGTCGCCGAGCAGCGACTGCGGCCCGGCTTCGGCGGACTGGAGGTGGAGATCCAGCCGGCCCAGCTCAGAATCACCCTGGAGACCTCCTGGAACTTCACCGTTCCCGCGATGGGCTCCGCACCGGAGACACTGCTCCAGTTCGTGGCCGGGGGAACGGTGTCCGAGGAGGGTTTCTCGCTCTTCCTCACCCTCAAACCCGCCGACTCCGCCCTCGGCACGGCCGCCGGTCAGCTCGCCCCTGGCCGGCACGCCCTCGTCCTGGACGGACCGGGCCGTACGGCTCTCTCGGCCACCCCCGTGACCGGTGCCGGCGGGCGGACCGCGCACGACGCGACCCGCCGTCTGATCGAGGCCGACACCCCACCGGGCGGGCCCGCCTGGAAGAACGCCTTCGGTATCGACGGCTTCGACATCGAGGCGTTCTGGGCGCAGATCGGCGGCGGCACGAGCGGGCTCACCCTGGGCCTCGGCGGGACCATCACCGTCGGCGAGGCCGGTCTGGAGCTGGATGTCGTCGGCGGACTCGAACCGGAACCCTTCATCACGGTGTTCCGCTTCTCCCTCGCCACCGCCGACCGGTCCAAGGGCGTCTCCCTCCGGGACATCCTGGCGATCGTCCTCACCCCGCCGGACGCGCTCGACTTCCTGCGGAAGATCGTGCTGCACGAGCTGATGCTCTGCGCCGTCACGGTCCCCGGCGGCTGGACGAGCCCGCTGGGCGAGCACTGGGAGCAGGGCTACTACGCCAAGGGGAACGTCGACTTCTTCGGCAACAACTGGCGCTTCGAGATCGGTGTCGGCAACGACGGCATCCACGCCGACAGCGCGATCGCGGAGCCGCTGACCATCGGGGAGTGGTTCACCCTCTCGGACGCCAACGGCACCAAGGGCCCCCGCTACCTCCTCGACACCCGGGGCATCAAGGAACACCACCTCCCCGAGAAGATCCTCTCCCTCTCCGGGAAGGTCGCCCTGCTGGGGATATCCGTCGCCGTCGAGGCCGAACTCGGCTCCGGCGGTTTCGCGTTCACCCTCGAAGCCCATCTGCTGACCATCCTGACGTCGGAGGTCACCTGCACCCTCGACGCCTCGACCGGACTGCACGCCGCGGCCGATGTCGGCCTGGACTTCGGCGTCAACCTCCCCCGGGCGGCCCTCCTCGGCGGCATCCCCGTCCCCGGCGGCAGTCTGGTCGGCATCACGGCGCACGGCGGCTTCGATCTGCTGGTCGACGGCAACGGCGCGAATCTGCGCCTGACGGGCGACTGCGACGCCTATCTCGAGGGCGTCCATCTGGTCGGATTCCATCTCGATCTGAGCTTCGGCGTCCAGTCGTGGGACGACATCGTGGGCTATCTCCAGAGCAACCCGGAGAAGCTCTTCGAGAGCCTGGGGGAGGGGATCTGGGAGGCGATGAAGAACTGTGCCACGGGGAAGGCGGCGGAGCTGACGTAGGGCTCCGTCCGCCGCCCCAGGCCGGGTGGGGAACGGTGAACACTGACCACTCGCGTGGTCCCGTCCGCGGTGCCCCTTGCCGCCCGCCGAGGGCATCATTCTTCGCCTGAACGCCCGCTGAACATAAGGGAGAAGAAGCTGTTCGGCGACTGCGGGCGGAAACGCGTGGAGAGGGTCTGCCACGAGCCGCACCGCTCCGGCACAACGCACCAGGACCAGCGCCCTGCTCGACCAGCGGACGGAACCGTCGGCGCGATGACCGCTCCGGGGGATACGGTGCTACCGAGCCCCGAGCCTGCGGGGGCCGGTACGACGACGGTGCGGGGGAGTTGTCCTGAAGCAGGTCAGGCAAAACAGCATGATCACGTGAAGGAACGACAGGTCAGGAAGTGTGGTCCCCGCGCGCGCGGGATAGCCCTCTCCAGCGCACCGCCGCGCCCTCATCGCCATCACCCCTGGACGGCTCGCAACGCGACCCCCCACCACCAGGCGGCCATCGTGCGGCCACCGTGAGGAACGTCGCCATCAGCATTCACCTTGATCTTGCTCTTGATCACGATCGTGCAAAACGCCGCCCGCGAGAGCCAGTTGAAGGGCGCGGGGCAGGGCCGGGCGGACTTCAGTCGCGCTCGGGCAGGAGTTCGGGGAGCAGGCCCCGAACGCGCCGTTCGATCTCGTCACGGATGGCACGGACCGCTTCGACGCCCTGCCCCGCCGGGTCGTCGCGCTTCCAGTCGAGGTAGCTCTTGCCGGGGAAGATTGGGCAGGCGTCGCCGCAGCCCATGGTGATCACCACATCGGACGCCCGTACGGCCTCAGCGGTGAGGACCTTCGGCGTCTCGGCGGAGATGTCGATGCCGGCCTCGGCCATGGTCCGCACGGCGGACGGGTTCACGGCGTCGGCGGGCCGGGACCCGGCGGAGCGGGCCTCGACCCGGTCGCCGGCGAGGTGGGTGAGGAACGCGGCGGCCATCTGTGAGCGGCCCGCGTTGTGGACGCACACGAACAGCACCGACGGCTTCGGCTCGGAGTCAGACACGGGTGGGGCCTTCCGGGACGGTG
Organism: Streptomyces sp. NPDC001889; assembly: GCF_053594535.1. Classification (NCBI taxonomy): domain Bacteria; kingdom Bacillati; phylum Actinomycetota; class Actinomycetes; order Kitasatosporales; family Streptomycetaceae; genus Streptomyces; species Streptomyces sp. NPDC001889. The sequence goes on along the minus strand of NZ_JBSFER010000017.1, from coordinate 75,330 downwards.
GCGGCCGGACCGGCCGCGGGGACGGGGGCGGTGGGGAAGAAACGGCGTACCCGCAGAGCGACATGGACCAGGCCGATGAGAACCGGGACCTCGATCAGCGGTCCGACGACGCCCGCGAGGGCCTGCCCTGAGGTGGCGCCGAAGGTGGCGATGGCGACCGCGATGGCGAGTTCGAAGTTGTTGCCCGTGGCGGTGAACGCGAGCGTCGTCGTCCTCGGATAGTCGAGTCCCGCCGCCCGGCCGAGCGCCATGGAACCGGCCCACATCACGGCGAAGTACACCAGCAGCGGCAGCGCGATCCGGGCCACCTCCACCGGCTTCGAGGTGATCGCCTCGCCCTGGAGGGCGAAGAGCACCACGATCGTGAACAGCAGCCCGTAGAGCGCGAACGGCCCGATCCGGGGGATCAGCTCCGTCTCGTACCACTCCCGGCCCCGGGTCCTCTCGCCGATGCGGCGGGTCAGGAACCCGGCGGCGAGGGGGATGCCGAGGAAGATCAGGACGGAGCGGGCGATCTCCCATACGGAGATGTCCAGCCCGGTGGTCGTCAGGCCGAGCCGGCCGGGCAGCAGGTCGAGGTAGAACCAGCCGAGCAGGCCGAAGGCGACGACCTGGAAGACGGAGTTCACCGCGACGAGGACGGCGGCGGCCTCGCGGTGGCCGCGGGCGAGGTCGTTCCAGATGATGACCATGGCGATGCAGCGGGCGAGCCCGACGATGATCAGCCCGGTGCGGTACTCCGGCAGGTCGGGCAGGAAGATCCAGGCGAGGGCGAACATCAGCGCCGGGCCGATCACCCAGTTCAGGACCAGGGACCAGACCAGGAGGGGTCGGTCGCGGGTGACGGTGTCGAGCCGGTCGTAGCGGACCTTGGCCAGCACCGGGTACATCATCATCAGCAGGCCGAGCGCGATCGGCAGCGAGACCCCGGTCACCGTGACCTTGGCGAGCGTGTCGCCGAGCCCCGGGACGAGGCGTCCGAAGCCCAGGCCGGCGGCCATCGCGGCGAGAATCCACAGGGCGAGGTAGCGGTCGAGGAACGAGAGCCGGGACGCCACCGGGCCCGCTGTCACGGCCGGGGTGGTCACGCGGAGAGCCCGGCGGGCTCGGACAGGGGCTCGCCCGCGGGCCGGGTGAGTACGCCGGCGAGCCGGTCGGTCATCTCGGGCAGCAGCCGGTAGTACACCCATGTCCCGCGCCGTTCGGAGGCGATCAGCCCGGCCTCGCGCAGGAGCTTGAGGTGGTGGGAGATCGTCGGCTGGGACAGGTCGAACGCCGGGGTGAGGTCGCAGACACAGACCTCCCCGCCCTCGCGGGAGGCGATCATCGACAGCAGGCGCAGCCGCACCGGATCGCCCAGCGCCTTGAACACCTTTGCCAGCAGCGCGGCCTGGTCCTCGTCCAGCGGGGCTGACAGCAGCCCGGGGCAGCAGCCCTCCACCGTGGTGGCCCGCCCGATCACCGGAAGCTCTTGATTCGACATACTTCTATGTTGACGAACTTCGATCCAGGAGGCAAGCTCGACAGCGCAAGACATTGACAGATATCGATACAGACTGTCCGAGGAGACTGCCATGTCCCGCGTCCAGCTCGCCCTCAACGTCCCCGATCTCGAAGCATCGGTCACCTTCTACACCCGCCTGTTCGGTGTCGAGCCCGCCAAGCGCCGTCCCGGCTACGCCAACTTCGCCCTCACCGAGCCTCCGCTCAAGCTCGTACTCATCGAAGGCGAGGCAGGCGGCGAAGGCGGGGACACCCGCCTCGACCACCTCGGCGTCGAAGTCGACTCCACCGAAACCGTCACCGCCGCCGCCACCCGCCTCAAGGAGGCCGGTCTCGCCACCTTCGAGGAGAACGACACCTCCTGCTGCTACGCGCTCCAGGACAAGGTCTGGGTCCACGGCCCCGGCCACGAGCCCTGGGAGATCTACGTCGTCAAGGCCGACGCCGACCGGATGGGCAAGGCCCCCGTCCAGGACCCCGCGACCGGCGCCCGCCGCACCGCGCGGGGCGCGGCAGACGGGGACGACAGGTCCGCCCCGGCTGTCGCGGGCTGCGCCTGCGGCACCTGACCGGGCGGGCAGCCACCCGGTTGCGGGCGGCACCGGGAACCGGGGCCCGTGTCACGCCGGGGCCGCGACTTCCCCCGCCCGCGCGATACGGGGAGCGGGCACCGCCGCCCGGACGAAGGCGTACCGAGCGCCGTCGACGAGGCGGTGCACCCACCAGTACCGCGGACAGCTCTCCGCCGGCACGAGCTGTCCGGTCGCGCCGTTCAGCGCCCAGCCGGCGAACCGGCGGAGCGACACCTCGCGGGAACTCCCAGCCCCCGGAGCACTGGTCGAACCCGGCCAGGCCATCGTCGATCACCCAGTCCGGATCGGGACGGCCCGCGCCCTGCGCCTCTTGGCCATCCTCACCATCGCTTTCGGCCAGGGGGCGGGTTCCGGCGATCCCACTCACACCCGGCCGCCATCATCGCCAGAGACGCCGGAACGGCCACGTCACCTGCCCGTTCGCTCGCTGCCCCGCTCTCCGCCACCACGGTCGTCAGGCCGAGGAACACCACGACCGCGACCAGAACCACCGGGTGGACAGCCGGACTGCGCCCTCGGGGACGGACCGCTGCCCTCGGCCGCGACGAACGCGTTCGCCCGGCATGGCGTCCGGCACTTCGGGAGTCCGGCGTCACCGAGCGTCCGTAGATCCGGCCCAGGGCGTCCGTGACCGTGGGGGAGCGGCTGTTCCGCCACAGCCGCCCGCGTCACCAGGCCGGCGATTGCCGTGTCCCTGACCGGCTGGACCATGGCCATCCGTGCCCGGAAGCCTGCCGTTCCGGCCGCGGCCGGGTGTGCCGTGCCGGCCAGGGCAACAGCCCGCCCGGGCAGACGACCGCGATCAGAAGGGCACGGCCATACCCGCGACCAGCCACCCGCGACCCGGACGACGAGTGTCGGCGGCGTACCCGTGGAGATCCCGGCCACGACCGACGGCGTCCGCACCGCGCTCGCGGACGAGCCCGAGCGGTCGGCTGAGTTCGAGGCCGAGACCGGACGGAGCCCGGCCCTCCGAAACCGTCCCACAACCGCCCTGTGTCCTGCGTTCGGGCGATCCTTCAGGGTGTGCGGCTGCCTTCTCCTTCGCGCCCGGGGTGTCCCGCGCGGATCGTGCCGGTGTGGGTGATGGTGGACCTGCGGAGCGCGGGGTCGCCGCCCCCGGAAGAACGGAAGCGGAGCGTGAACAACAGCACGGAGTCGGTCCTCCGGACCGTCGGTGAGCTGCTCGGGGACAAGGAACCCTCTGCGGTCGACCGGTGGATCGTCCCCGCGTACACGCAGCACAGCGCGCCGGCCGCCGACGGGCCGGAGGCGCTGCGCGAACTCGCCTCCTCGCCGGCGGCGGCGTACTTCCGCCACGAGCACGCCCGGGCCAGCGCGGACGGCAGCCCGGTAGCTCCGCACGGACCTGCTCCGGGTCGGGGACAGCGGACTGGCCGAGCACGGGAACCGCCTCGTGCCGCGTGTGGTGAGCAGCGCCGGCGGATGCTCGCCGACGGACGGCCCGACCGGGGGCACCGACCTGGAGCGACATCTCCGCCGACGCTGACGCCAACGCCCAGTACAGCCCGGATGCCGCGGACGGGCTGGACGGGCTGGACGGACTGGTCGGCCTGGACGGACTGGTCGGCCTGGACGGCCTGGACGGCCTGGACGGCGTCGGGAAAGCCGTGGCGAGACGGGCCGCGCCCACCCGGACGGGTCCGGCCCGCCCGCACGGCGGGCACGCGCACGGAGCACGACGACAGAAGGAGAAGGCGATGACCACCGACCCACACTTGCGGGAGCTGTACGAGCGGGCCAGGGCCGAGGGAGGCGGGCTGGTCGTGTACGCCGGAGGGGACGCTCCTGAGCAGGCCCGGATGTACACGGCCGGCTTCAGCGAGATGTTCCCCGACATCGACATCGAGGTCACCGTCGACCTGAGCAAGTTCCACAACGCGCGGATCGACGCACAGCACATCCGCGGGGACAACCGCGTGGACGTGGTGCACGTGCAGACCGTCAACGACTTCCCGTACTGGAAGCGGCACGGCCTGCTCCAGCCGTACCGTCCCGACGGCCTCGATCAGGTCGACCCGGACTTCGTGGACCCCGACGGCACCTACTACGCCCTGTTCGTCTTCGCGTTCTCCAACGTCGTCGACACGGAAGTCATCCCCGAGGAGCAGGCCCCGCGTGAGGCGACCGACTATCTGCGCCCGGACCTGAAGGACCGCATCGTACTGACCTATCCGCACGACGACGACGCCGTCCTGTTCCAGTTCGAGCGGATCATCGCCAAGCACGGCTACGGCTGGCTGGAGAAGCTGGTGGCGCAGAACCCGCTGTGGGTGCGCGGCACCGCGACGCCACTGGCGGTCATCGGGTCGGGTGAACGGGCGGCGACGTTCACCTCCTTCTACTACCTCAACCCGCCCGCGGGCGACTCGATGAGATTCATCCTGCCCAAGGAGGACTTCTTCCAGGCGTGGTACCAGACCGGAGCGATCCTTGAGGACGCCCCGCACCCCGCCGCGGCGAGGCTGTACATGAGCTACCGGCTCTCGCGGCAGGCCCAGCAGGCATCGGCCCAGTGGCCGGCCCGCAGGGACGTGCAGATTCCCGGCTGGAAGCCGATCAACCAGTACCGCAACACCGACCCGCGCGGATTCCGCGAGTTCATGCTCGACCGTGCCCGCGTGGAGCGACTGCGCGGCATCATGGAGGACTTCATCGGCCCGGTCCGGGGCGACAACCCCACTGGCGTGGACCGCGCCTGGCACTGAGACGCCGACGGCCGCGCCGCTCCCCTGACCGCCCGGCACGGAATGCGGTGCCCGCTGCCCCGGGTATCACGCCCAGGTCCGAACCTGGAGCACAACCGGGCCGCCGCCGCCCACACCCGCTCGTACCCACGCCCCGTTCTGGGACCGTTGACGTCATCGTGGCCGCGCTGTACCGAGGGCGTGACGGCCCGACTCCGCGTCGATGTACACCGCTATGCCCAGCCGACCGGGCGGTCCGCCCCGCCCGCGCGACGAGACCGTGGTCGAGCAGCACTTGGACGCCGAGCCCACCCGACCCACGCCGCACCAACGGTCCGAGGCCCGCCGGCGCGGCAGGAATCGGCAAGACCTCCAGTGCGACCCTGGTGCCGAATGCGAAAGAGCGGTCCACGCAACCGGCGGCACAAGGGCCACGCAGGCGGATACGGTGTACCGAGCCCGATGACACCGGAGTCGGCACAACAGCGGCGCCTGCGGAGCGGTCCTGAAGCAGGTAAAGGAAAACAGCATGATCACGTGACAACGCCCCAGCTCAGGAAGTGTCGTCCCCGCCCGCGCGGGGGTGGTCCGGGTTGTCCTGTGGCCGGAGTTCAGGAAACCCGGTCGTCCCCGCCCGCGCGGGGGTGGTCCTCCGACGGGGTCGACGGTGGGCCGGGGGTCAAGGTCGTCCCCGCCCGCGCGGGGGTGGTCCGTAGCACAGGCGGTCTACATGGGCAGACGTACGGTCGTCCCCGCCCGCGCGGGGTGGTACGAGGGCGCAGCACCAGCGGGTGTCACCGATCACCAGCCCTCGGTCGGGCGGCGCGGCGGACGCTCGTCGACGGCTGGGGTCCGGCGCCGGGTTCGACTTCGACAGCCAGGACCAGCCCCGCGCTTGAGTACGGATGGAACCGGATGTTCCCGGCCCGGGCGTAGTGGTGAGATCTCACAGCAAGACTTCGGAAAGTCCGGCCCTGGGCAGGTCGAGACATGCCGGAGGGCCCGTCACCGTGCCTGTGGTGACGGGCCCTTCCCAGTGCTGCTGCTAGCGCTGGTGGAGGCGTTGCCGTGTCTGCTGGGGGAGGGCCATGAACGCCTCGCGTTCCAGGCTCCAGATTGTCCGGGTGGTCACGGGGCCGTGGTGCCCGCGCTCGCGGAGACAGGCCGTGAGGTCTGCCTCGGTGACGACGGTCGGCGGCCCGCCGTCCTGGACGACGGCGCGGTACGTCCCGGGGCCGGGCTGCTCCCCTATGTCCATGAGGTGGGCGGCCAGGGCGACGCGGGCGACATCGAGGGCGCCGGCCTTGGTCCGGGGAGTGGTGTCGCCGTCGACTGCGGTCCAGGTGCCGCCGCTGAGCTGCTCCACGGTCCATGTCAGCGTCGGGTCGGGGGTGAACGGAGTCCAGGCATCGCGGTCCCACGCGTCACTGCCGAGGATGCAGGGGCTCTCCTTCCCGTCGACGCCGGAGCGGAGGTATCCCTTGATAATGCTCTGGCCGGTGTCGTCGGTGGTGACCTCGGTGCAACGGAAGAAGTGCTGGTGGCCCTGTTCGTCGATGGAGCGGAACATCTGACCGGTCATGTGCCTTGTCCCTCTGGTTGGTGGTCGGGGCGTTGATTCGGAGTCGAGCGACGGGGCTGCCGTCCCTGCGGTCGCCGTCCTCGATGCGGCCGGTGAGCGTGGTGCGGTCGAGAGGGGCCGGCACCGCCGGGGACGCCCCCTTCGGCCGGGCGGCGGGGTCCTTCGTGCACGAACTTCTCGGCATGCCCACCGACGAGGCGACCGTCAACATCACCCGCAGCCGCCTCGGACGCCTCACACGCCAAGGCTTCCCCACCCAACCCGGACGAGGCCACGACCAGAAACGGAGTTAACGCCGCGCTTCACGGGCTGGAATCGTCACGGCCGTCGGCCGCCACTCTCGCCTGAGCAAACCGAACACCCACGAGTCGGAGACCTCGCCGTTCACCACACAGTCCTCCCGCAACGTCCCTTCACGCACGAAACCGATCTTCTCCAGGACCCGGGCAGATGCCACGTTGCGCGTATCGGCCTCGGCCTGAACTCGGTTCAGGTCCAGTGTGTCGAATGCCCACTCCAGCACGGCGTGCGCGGCTTCCGTCGCGTAGCCGTGGCCCCACATCGCATCGTCGAGGACGTAGCCCAACGACGCGCTGCGGTGGTCCTCGTCCCATTCGGTCAGACCGCACCAGCCGACGAAGGCCCCGTCAGAAGCACGGTCGATGGCCATCCGCGCCCCGGTGCCTTCGTCCGCCACCATCCGGCACATCGCGATGAAACGCTCCGCGCGGGCATGTTCGGTCCACGGCGGGGAGTCCCAGTAGCGCATCACGCAGGTGCTGCTGTGCAGCGCGAAGAGAAGGCCCGCGTCAGCGTCGGTGAAGGGCCGGAGTCGCAGGCGAGCGGTGTGCAGTACGGGCGTGGCCAGAGTCATGCGCACCATCTTGTGTCCTCACGGGGCGCGCGGAACACCGAATATCTGATCCTGGTCCGGCCCTCACGCAACTGGAAGAAGCTGCGCCGATGGGGCAGGGTCGGCCCGTCGGAGGTACGGTCCGTACTTGAGCGTCTCGCAGTCCCTCCCATCTGTCCGAGGGACCTGCTGATCGCGTCGCCGGTGCTGCCCAGGCCTGGGCCAACGCCAACGGCCACTACCCCGAGACACGCTGCATGCCTCTGGCAATGACCCACTGGGAACCAGCCGCTGCACGGGGGCGTCCCCTGCCGCCCTCATCGGCGCGGAGATCGATCGGGAGCTGCTCGGCCTGGCCGACGATGAGCGCCGGCGCGCCCTTGAGGAGCGGCTGCGCGATGTCGCCCGTGCGGCCTACCAGGAGCGAGCGGAAGCCGAAGGCGCGGCCGCAGCGGCTGCCGACGCGGTCCGGTAGGCCCGGGCGGGCGCGGGGTTCCGGGCAGCGGCGGGCCGGGGGGTGTGCGAGGCGTGCGGCTACCGGTGCCGCGCTGAGGCCCTCACCGTGGAGGCTGGGCTCGTCGCGGCCACCCGGGTGGCCGACCTGACCGACGCGGTGGATGTCGCGGCGTCGCCGGCGGCCGACATCGCCCGCACCCGCCGCGAGTTTCTGGGCCGGGCGGAGCCGGGCGAGCTGAACAGGGAACCGGTCGCGGCGGCCACGCTCGCCTTCGCCGCGCTCCAGGCGGTGGGGTAGGACTGGTCCGGAGTACCACAGCAGCACACTGGAACGGCTCGGCCAGACCGAGAATGCTGAGACGGAAGCCCGCCGGGCTACCGGACCGAGCAGAATCAGTGCCGGTGCCGGCACAACCCGACCGGCGCGGGTGCCATCTCGGCGGCGGCGAAGGCCGCCGACAGGGCGAGCGAGCGCACCGCGTAGTACCTGCTCGCGGCGCGGCTGGACCGGCTGTCCGCACTCCCCACCCACCCGCTGGACGGCGGCACCGCAGGGAAGGTGATCGCGTGAGCGCCGAGGTGGAGCTGAGTGGCGCGGATCTTATGCGCCAATCCTGAACGTGGCCCGGGAGGCGGCGCAGAGGAACCGGCAACATGAGGACGACTTCTGGGGATACGGTGACCCCGAGCCCGATGCCAACGGAGCTGACGCAGCAGCACCCGGGGAGGAACCGCCGTGAAGCAGGTAAAGCAAAACAGCATGATCACGTGAAAGAACCGCAGGTCAGGAAGTGTCCGCCCCGCCCGCGCGGGGGTAGTCCAGTCCTCGGCGTGCGTTGACGATCTGCCCCAAGGTCCGCCCCGCCCGCGCGGGGATAGTCCGACAGCGTACGCGGCACAACCCCTCGCGGGCCCGCGGCTCCTCAAGCGGCCCGGGCCGTGCCGCGACGTCGTCAGTCGACGGAGTCCGGGGCGACATCCGGCCCGGCTCGGAGCATGCGGGCAGACCTTCGGCGAGAGCCCGGCGGGCTTCGTCGCAGATCAGGGCCCGGCTGCCGGGAGTGGGTACCCAGCACCCGCCGGTGTGCGGACGGATCGGCCCGGCGGTGCTCTTCTCCACGGCCCAGCCGGGTGCGGGAGTCGGCGAGTCCGGCCGCCTGGCCGGGGCCGGCCACGGGCCGGCCGTGGGGAGTGGCGAACCTGACGCTGGTCCGCGTCCCCGATCCAGCACTCGGTCCGCTTCAGGTCGTCCTGCGTCCGGACTCGGCGCAGAAACCAGAGCATCTCCCGCCGGTCGGCGTCCGGCGCCCGAGCACGGTACTCAGCTCTCAGGCGCCGCAGGCCCGACGCCGACGCCGACGCCGACGCCGGTGGCAGTGGCGGTGCGCTGCAGCGCCATCCTGGCCTCAACGAGATCCGGCCCGCGCAGCTCCTGCCGGAACGGGTGCGTCGTCACCTGCTCGGCCAGTTCCAGCAGCACCCCGTGCAGCCGCGCCACCCCGGTCCTCCGGCGGCGCATCCTGCCGGTCCGCTCGGAGTTCGGAGTGGAGTTGCTTGTCGCCCTCCCACCCGGGCATCGGGCTCCACCGGCCAGGGCAGCTCCCGGCGGGCACAGCGCGCTGTACTCGCCCCTCGGCCCGCACCCGGCGGAGGCGGGTCCGCGTGTCGCGGAGGTCCGGAGGGAAATCGGGCTCAGCCATAGTCGAAAGTCGAATGGTGCACCTGTTCGAATATGAGCTGTGTTGAGGTACCAGACAAGTGCTTCGCCCTCCCGGTCATCGCAGCCTGCACGGCCGCCCACCCTGCCGCCCTCGCCGCACCCGCCGGCGCCGCAGCAGCGACCCCGGCCGCCGCGGCACCGGCCGGGACCGCCCCGCTCACCGCCGGGCGGGCTTCAGGGCGGAACCTTGGTGTATTCGGGCACGCCGAACCCGATACCGTTCTCGGTCTTCAGGGTCTGCAGAAAAAGATCGATCCGCTTCAGGTCGACGGGCTCGGATACCGGCTCCGGCCGGAAGCAGCGGAGGCTGTAGGTCGCCGCGGCGGGCATGGGTGCCCATGCGTCGTCCAGTTCCTCCGGGCGTCCGTCGGAATCGGTCCTGTCGCGGTGCTCGCACCGGGTCCCCGCGCCGCACCCCTGCTTGGCGTCGGCGCAGAGCGTGTCACCGGCGCCGTGGCCCGGCCGGCCGGTGAAGATCAAGCCGTCGGTCAGCGTACTGGGCCTCGCGGTGCGGTCGGACTGAAGATTCTCCAGTGTCAGGTCGACGTAGAGGAACGTCTGTCCGGGAGGCGCGGACTGATCCAGGAACTGCGGGCGCAGCCCCAGCACCGGTAACGGCGTCCGGTACCGGTACCCATCGCCGTCGGTCAGCTCGACGCTCCGCCTCGGGGGGTCACTCCGGGTGGCCTGATCCGGGTCTTTCTGTCCGGCGCTCCTTGACGCCGGAGGCGGTTCCTCATCGCCCGGGGACATGCCGTCCGGGCCACCGCCACAACCCGCCGTGAGAACCGCGACGAACACCGCGATGACCGATCGACGCGACCTGAGCATGACTGAACCTCCGTACAGAAGAGACCAGTTGATGGACTGGCTAGGGGCAGCCTGCCATCCGGGCGGACACATGGTGCAGCCATCGGTCTCCCTGCCCGCTCCTCCTTCTCCGGCCGTCCGCAACCCGGAAGCGCTCCATCAGCCCCCGCGCGGGGGCCGGGGCAGGTTCGGCCCGTACCGGAGTCCGTACCGGAGTCCGTACCGCGCTGCGCGTCATGAGGTTCCGGCGCGGGGTGAGGATCTCTGAGGTGGCCGGACGCGGCCACTGGGGGCAGACGGGCGGGGGCGAGCCGGCCGCCGCCGCGGGTGCGGTGTCGGCAGTGCCGGGCATCCGACGGGCGTATGTGTCCACGTCAACACCCATCAGGTACTCGCTCGCGGTCGACACCGTCACCGGTGAGGTGATCGCGGCCATCCCGGCCGGTGTCGAGGCCGAGGTCTCGCGGTGGCACCGGACGGCTCCCGGCGACGCGGACCCGGGAGCCGTCCGGTGACACCGGGAAGGTCTGCAGAGCCCTGCCCGCCACCCCCACCACCCGCACCACTCGCTCGTCCGCCGCACCGAGCCGTCGGACTGCCCCTCCACATGGGCAAAAGATGCGAAATAGGTCCGGACCGGCACGCCGATACACTTCTCGTCATGGTTCAAGCACCCCCCGGGATGTGGCGGCGCGAGGCGGGCACCGTGGTCCGGGGAGTCGAGCCGCTCCCCGACTCGGCGTCCGCCATCCTCGCCGCGTCCCGGATCATTCCCGCTCCCACGGAGTGGTCGGCCCACGCGCATCCCTTGCATGAGCTGGTCTGGGTGCGAGGGGGAACGCTGACGTCCCGCGTGGGTGACCGTGTCCACACCGTGGTCGAGGGGTACGGGTTGTGGATGCCCGCCGGAATGGTCCACGAGGGCCGGTCGACGGCGGGCGCGGAGTTCTTCAGCGCCTTCTTCGCTCCCGCTCACACACCGTTCGCGTTCACGCAGCCCATGACGATCACGATGACGACGTTGCTGGAGTCGCTGCTGACCCATCTGTCCGCTGCGGACCTCGGCGTGGGGGCGAGGGCGCGGGCGGAGTCCGTGGTCTTCGATGTGATCCGGCCATCGGAGCGCCAGTTCGCGTTGCGGTTGCCCGGCGATCCGCGGATCGACGCCATCGCCGAGGCCCTGCTGGACGATCCCTCGGACGGCCGCTCGCTGGAGGAGTGGGCGCGGCTGCTGGGGACCAGCGACCGTACGATCACCCGTGCCTTCCGCCAGGCGACGGGGCTTCCGTTCGCCCAGTGGCGCCAGATGCTGCGGGTGCACCGGGCCCTGATGCTTCTCGCCGAGGGCTTTGACGTGGCGACGGTTTCCGAGGTGCTCGGCTACGCGCAGCCCAGCTCCTTCATCGTCGCCTTCCGGCGGGTCATGGGGACCACGCCGGGCGCGTTCTCCGGTGCGGTGGCCGGTTCGTCGGGGTGTCCGGAATTCCGTATCGTGTGACCAGAACTCCGGATTGTCGCCACGGCAAGCGGAATATAAGCTTCACCGGGTTAGGTAACCCTTAGTTGCTGTTCTCCGTGTGCGGTGCTGCCGTGCCCGGGCGAGCGCGGCCTGCCCGGTGACATCGGACAGAGGTTGCCGCAGTCCCCGCCCTCCGACCGTCCGGACATCCTCGTGTTCACAAGTCTCTTCCGGTCCGCCGGGAAGCCCGCGGCCCACCCCGCCGCGGCTCCGGTGGTCACGCTCAACGGGCACGACCTGGTGCTGCGCTACGACGGCAAGCCTGTCGTGCACGGTGTCTCGGTCGCCCTGGAACCCGGCCGGGCGACCGCCCTGGTGGGGCCGAACGGCAGTGGGAAGTCCACGCTGCTGCGCGCGCTGTCCCGACTGCACCGGGTGGACGGCGGCCGGGTGACGCTCGGCGGCGCCGAGGGGGAGTCCGAGCGTGACGCGGCCCTGCTCAGCTCTCAGGAGTTCGCACGCGAGGTCACTCTGTTCTCCCAGGCGAGGCCCGTTCCCCAGGGCCTGACGGTCGCGGAGGTCGTCGCGTTCGGGCGCCATCCCCACCGGCGCGGCTTCGCCGGACCGAGCGCCGAGGACCGGAGCGCTGTCGACCGCGCCATGGGGGTCACCGGAGTGCGGGACATGGCCGCACGGCAGGTCGGAGAACTCTCCGGCGGGGAGATGCAACGTGTCTGGCTCGCGGCCTGCCTGGCCCAGGACACCGGGGTCGTCCTGCTCGACGAGCCGACCAACCACCTCGACCTGCGCTACCAGTTCGAGACGCTCGACCTGGTTCGGGACCTCGTCGAGGAACACGGCATCGCGGTGGGGATCGTGCTGCACGACCTCGATCAGGCCTCCCGGATCGCGGACACCGTCGTCCTCATGCGCTCGGGCCGGGTGTACGCGGCCGGCGCACCGGCCGATGTCCTCACCGCCGAGAACATCGGAGAGGTCTACGACATCCGCGTCGCGGTGGACGCCGACCCCCGAACGGGGCGGCTCCGCATCGATCCGCTCGGACGTCACCTCTCCTGAACGCGGTGGCGCGCCTCCCGGAGCGCCGCATCGGCCGTTTCACCCGTGACGAGCCGCCCCGGAATCACCGCGCTGCCCCCGGAGGCACCGACGCGCCTTCTGCGCGCCGCCCTCCCCACCCTCCTCCCCACCCTCATCACTCCCCTCACCCGCGAAAGAGGAATCCCCATGAACCGTGCCCGCCGCCTGGCGCTGTCAGCCTCGACCGGCCTCGCGCTGGTTGCCGTAACCGCTTGCGGAACGACCGACGTCGACAAGGCGACGGCCCGCAGCGGCACCGAGGCGCCCCCCGCGTCGAAGGACTGCGCCCAGGACACCACGACCACCTCGACGAAGCCGGTCTCCTTCAAGGACGGCGTCGGCCGCCAGATACAGCTCGACAAGCCCGCCCAGCGGATCGCGGTCCTCGAATGGCAGCAGGTCGAAGACGCGCTGACCCTCTGCGTCACCCCCACCGCCGTCTCCGACGCCAAGGGATACCGCACCTGGACCAGCGCGGAGAAGCTGCCTGCCGGTGTGACGGACATCGGCACCCGGGAGGAGCCCGATCTCGACACCCTCTACGCGGCCAAGCCCGATCTCATCGTCGTCGAGGCCTTCGGCGCCCAGGACGAGATGATCAAGAAGCTGGAGAAGAGGGGTGTTCCCGTGATGGCCACCCGGGGAGCGGACCCGAAGGACCCGATCGGGAACATGCGGAAGGTGTTCAGCATGATCGGCGAGGCGACCGGGCGCACGGACCGGGCGGACCAGGTGCTCAAGGAGTTCGACCAGCACCTCGCGACGGCGAAGCAGCGGGTCGCCGACGCGAACCTGCCGACCAAGGACTTCCTGTTCTTCGACGGCTGGCTCGAGGGAGGCAACCTGACCGTACGCCCCTACGCGGACGGCGCCCTGTTCACCGAGATCGGCAAGGAACTCGGCATGACCCCGGCGTGGACCAACGACGTCAACAAGAAGCACGGTGACGGGGGTGTGGACGCCGCCTACGGCCTGGCCCAGACCGACGTCGAAGGGCTCACCTCCGTGGGCAACGCCAACCTCTTCCACGCGAACGACGACGGCGCCGGCGGTTACGTCGCCGCGCTGAGCAAGAACCCGATCTGGAAGAAGCTCCCCGCCGTGAAGGAGGGCCGCGCCCACGCGTTCCCGGCGCGGGTCTGGGGCGCCGGCGGCCCGCGCTCCTGCGCGCAGGCGATCGACGCCTACGTCAACGTACTCGACAAGAAGTGAGCACGGTACGCGCGGTGGCCCCCGAGCCGGGGCCACTGCCCCCCGCCCGGCTCGGCGGCGGCCCCGCCGGGGCAGCCGTCCTGGCACTCCTCCTCGTCGCGACCGTGCTCACCGGCCTGTGGCATCTGACACAGGGGACGTCGGGCGTCGGCGTGGGCGACCTGGTACGCCACCTCGCCGGGACGGGCGGCGCCCAGGAGGCGCCCGTCGGCGAGATCCTCACCGGCTCGCGCCTGCCGCGGCTGTTCGCGGGCATCGCCGTCGGCTTCGCCCTCGGCTGCGCGGGCGCGCTGCTCCAGTCCGTCACCCACAACCCGCTCGCCTCACCCGACACCCTCGCGGTCACGTCCGGGGCCTACTTCACCCTCGCGCTCGTCGCCGCCCTCGGCCTCACCGTCCCGCTGTGGGCGTCGGGCGCCGTCGCCTTCGCGGGAGGCCTCGTCGCGGCGGCACTCGTGCTGCTCCTCTCGGGCCGCGCCGCGGGCACCGCGGGCACCCGTCTCGTCCTCGCCGGATCGGCGACGGCCATGGCCCTGGACGCGGCGACCGGGATGTTCCTCATCCTGTTCGACCAGAACACGACCGGTCTCTTCGCCTGGGGGAGCGGCTCGCTGGCGCAGCTGAACATCGACGCGTCGGTACGCGCCGCCCCTCTCGTCGCCGTGACGCTGTGCCTGGCTCTGGCACTGTCCCGACGGCTGGACGTGATGCACCTGGGCGACGACGCCGCGTCCACCCTCGGCGTGCCGATCCGAACCACCCGTGTGACCGCCGTGATCTGCGCGGTACTGCTGACCAGCACGGCGGTGACCCTGGCGGGTCCGATCGGCTTCGTCGGTCTCGGCGCCCCCGTCCTCGCCCGGCTGATCGCGGGACGCGTCCACACGCTGCGCCGGCACCTGTTCCTGATCCCCGCGGCCGGGCTGCTCGGCGCGCTGCTCATTCTGCTCGCGGACGCGGTCCTGCGGGCGATCCAGGGGGCGGACGGGGCCGCCTCCATCCCCACCGGCGTACCGACCGCGCTGCTCGGCTCCGCCGTGATCGTGGTCCTCGCCCTGCGGCTGCGCGACACCGGGCAGATCCGGCAGCCCCCGCCCGCGAGGGTCGCCGCACGCTCGCGCCGTGCGTTCCTCCTCGTCACGTCCGGCGCGGTGACGCTGCTCGCCGGAGCGGCCCTCGTGGCCGTCCTCGCCGGAAGCCTGTGGCTGCGGACCGGGGACATCGTCCTGTGGCTCCAGGGCACGGCTCCGGACCTGGTGGGCCAGGCGCTCGACGACCGGGTCCCGCGCGTGACCGCCGCGATCCTGGCCGGTGCGGCCCTCGGACTGGCCGGCTGCGTCGTGCAGAGTTCGGTACGCAATCCTCTGGCGGAGCCCGGACTGCTCGGCATCACGGCGGGCGCCGGTCTCGGCGCGGCGAGTGTCGCGACCTCGGGGCTGTCCGGTGGACGGACGGTCCTCGTCGTGGTGGCGGTCGCGGCCGGGCTGATCACGTTCGCGGTGATCGCCCTGCTCGCCTGGCGCGGTGGCTTCCTGCCCGACCGGTTCGTACTGATCGGCATCGGCATGGGGTACGGCCTCAGCGCGGTCACCACCTTCCTGCTGCTGCGCGCGGACCCGTACAACACCCCCCGTATCTTCACCTGGCTCTCCGGTACCACCTACGGCCGGACCTTCCCCGACGTCGTCCCGGTCGCGGTGGGCCTGGCGCTCGCCCTGCCCGTACTGCTGGCCCTGCGCGGCCGGCTCGATCTGCTCGCCGTCGACGAGGACACCCCGCGCATCGTCGGAGTCAGGGTGGAGCGCACCCGCTTCACCGCGCTGGCGATCGCCGCGGTGCTCGCGGCGCTCAGCGTGGTCGCCGTCGGCGTCGTCGGCTTCGTGGGGCTCGTCGCCCCGCACCTCGCCCGATCCCTGGTGGGCGCCCGGCACGGCCGTTCCATCCCGGTCGCGATGGTCCTCGGTGGCGTGCTGGTGTGTGTGGCCGACGCCCTCGGCCGTACCGTCGTCGCCCCCGCCCAAGTGCCGGCGGGCCTCATGATCGCGCTCGTCGGCGGACCGTACTTCGTGTGGGTGCTCCGGAAGTCCCGCGCGTGACCCCACGGCGGGGGCGGGGTCCGCGCCCACCGCTTCAGCCCTCTCCTTCCCCCCTCTGTCCCTCGCCTCTCCCGCCAGGAGTACCGGAATGCCGCCCCGCCATGAACCGTCCGAGCGGCCCACCGGGCCCGTGCGCCCCGTGGAGAGCCTCGTCGTCCCCTACGAGCCGGACGCGCCGCCGCCCGGGCTGGTGCCCCTCGCCGGTGATGAGGTGTCGGAGCGCTGGCGTGCCGTCGACCGCTCCGCCCACGCGCCTCGTCTCGTGGCCGTTCCCGGAGACGACCGCGAGGGATGGGCCGCCGCGGCGCTCGTGACAGCACGCCCGAACACGGCCTATCTGAAAATCGTCGACGCCGTCGGCGACGTGCGGGCCGCCGTGGACGCGGTTGTCGCCCTCGCGGCCCGCCGAGGGCTCGCACAGGTCAAGTGGGAGGGGTGGACGGCGCGTGCCGAGGACGTCGCCGCCACCGGATTCACCGGGTTGAGGACTCCGCTGACGCCACCCGAGGGTGCGGCGGGGCCGGCTGCCGGATACGTCCGCTGGCTGCGCGGAGGCGTCACGACCACGCCTGTGTACTACGGACAGACCACGCACTTCACCTGCGGAGCCGTCACCGCTCTGGTCGCCCGGGCGCACGCGGGCGCGCTGGAGTGGGAAGAACTCGACCGGCAGGCGGAGCTGACGCTCTGGCGCGACGCCACCAACTTCCCCGCGTGCGAACCCGTCGGGCTGGGCGTCGCCGTGCACCGGGCCCGGCCCTCGTCACCGGTCAGGGTCCACCTGGACGCCGACCGGCCGGTGCTGCTCGACCACCTGTCGGAGAACGATCGGGAGTGGCGTGCCCTGCTCCAGCGCGCCTCCAGGAAGGACGCGGAGCGCGCCGGTGTCCCCGTGGACCCCAGCCGTCTCTCCCTGAGCGCGGTCCGCGCATCGATCGGCCGGGGCGAGCACGTACTGCTCCTGCTCTCGCTCGCCGGGATGCAGGGGTTCGACGTGCCGCACTGGGTGCTCTGTCACAGTGTCGTGCCCGGCGCCATCGTGATCGACGATCCGTGGAGCAACGCGACGACGGGTGACACCTGGGTCGACGCCCATCTCCTGCCGGTGTCCGACGCGTCGCTCGACACGATGTCGGTCCTCTCGCCGCAGGACTTCCGCGGCGCGGTGACCATCGGCCGTCCGCACGAGCGGGACGCGACGCCACACCCATGAACGAACACCATGATCCACTGTGCGGGTGCTCCGGGAAGGAAGCGACAGCGATGGAGATCCGATCCACGGCCGACGAGGACCTGGAGGTCTTCGTCGACACGGTCCACACGGCCTTCGGGCACTTTCCCGAGGCCCCTGTCGCGGAGGGCGGGCGCTGGTGGTCGGCGCTCGAAATGGACCGCGGCCTGCTCGCCCTGTCCGAGGACGGCCGGCCCGTGGGCACCGCCGCCGCGTACTCCTTCGAACTCACCCTGCCCGGCCGGCACGTCACTCCCGTCACCGGGGTGAGCGCGGTCGGCGTCCTGCCCTCGCACCGGCGGCGCGGCGTGCTCGGCGCGCTGATGCGGCGGCAGCTCTCCGAGGTGCGGGCCCGGGGAGAGTTCCTCTCGGTACTGCTGGCTTCCGAGGCTCCGATCTACGGCAGGTTCGGCTACGGACCGGCGACGTTCACCACCCGGCTGACGGTGCCGCGCCACCGGGCCGCCCTCGCGGAGCCCCGGCCGCGCGCGTCGGCCGACGCACCGGTGTCCGCCACGGCCGGCGGCACGGTCGAGGTGATGCGGCGCTCCGCGTGCGGCGGAGTACTCGAAGAGGTGTACGACCGGTACCGCCGCGCCCAGCCCGGCGCGCTGTCCCGGCCGCACCGCTGGTGGGCGCGGGGAGCGGGGCAGGCGCCGGTCTCCTCGTCACCGCGCCACATCGCGGTCCACCGGGACGCCGACGGCGTGGCGGACGGGTACGCCAGCTACTCGATCGGGGAGGGCGGCACCCTGACGGTCGACGAGACCATCGCCACCGATGACGCGGTCTTCACGGCTCTGGCCCGGTTCGTTCTCGGGCACGACCTGGTCTCACGGGCCGTGTTCCGGCACGTCCCGCCCGAGCACCCGCTGCGCTGGCGGCTCGCGGACTTCCGGGCGGGCGAGGTCGGTGAGCACGCCGACTGGCTGTGGGTGCGCATCCTCGATGTCCCTCGCGCCCTGACAGCACGCGGCTGGTCCGCGGACGGCGACCTCGTCCTCGACGTGGACGATCCGTTCCTCGGCGCACACGGCCGCTATCTGCTGACCGTCCGCCAGGGCAGAGCGTCCTGTGCCCCCACGGACCGCCACCCCGATCTGTCGCTGGACGTGCGCGACCTGAGCTCGCTCTACCTGGGCGGCATCGCCCCCAGCACGCTCGTCCGCGCGGGACACA
Source organism: Streptomyces sp. NPDC001889 (assembly GCF_053594535.1). NCBI lineage: Bacteria > Bacillati > Actinomycetota > Actinomycetes > Kitasatosporales > Streptomycetaceae > Streptomyces > Streptomyces sp. NPDC001889. The sequence continues at coordinate 56,827 of NZ_JBSFER010000017.1, read as the reverse complement.
TCCGGGCCCACCATCCGGGCGCGTCCGCCGTGGCGGACGCGCTGTTCCGTACAGAGAGCCCCCCACACTGCGTGCACTGGTTCTGAGTGCCATGGGGAGAGGCGGCCCGCCGGTACGGGGGTTGCCGGTCCACCGGGCCCACCCCGAGCCGGGCTGGTTCCTCCGCGTTCCCGCATGCGCACTCGTCGAAGCCGACCGCGCACGGTCCGGCACGGCCGAGCACCTGGCCGCACTGCCCGGCATCACCGTCCTCGGCCTCGACCTGGCCGCCGCCCTCGCCGTCGCCCGGCAGGAGACCTGGGCAGCGGCCCACAGCCGGCATGCCGCACAGCCCACCGCGGACCGCCCCAACGGCGCCTTCATCGCCACCACCGCACCCAAACTGAGTGCGCCATAGGGCCAGTCCACGCCGCCCGCGCGGGTTCCGTCCGCGGTGCCGGAATCGGTCTGTCCGGACTCTTGATCGCCCCCGCCCGCCCGCTGCACGCCGACACCACCAGGACCGCGATCACATGAGCACCGAGGCGGATCTGACCGGCGCAGACCTCGCACGCCAACCCCTGCGCGCGGCCCGGGGAGACGGCGATGAAGAACCGGCAACACGACGACCGCACTGGCGGATACGGTGACCTCCAGCCCGATGACACCGAAGCAGGCACAGCAGCGCCCGAGGGAACCGCCGCGAAGCAGGTCAAGCAAAACAGCATGATCACGTGAAAGAACCCCAGGTCGCGAAGTGTCAGCCCCGCCCACGCGGGGGTCGCCCCTCCGACCGGATCGACACGGACGCGCTACAGCTGTCAGCCCCGCCCACGCGGGGGTCGCCCCGAGGTCATCGACCGCGTGGATCGCGGCGCGCAACCGGTTCCCCGGCGTGCCTCCGGCGGCGGCTGCCCCGGCCCGGTCTGAACTGGTCCGGCCGGGTTCTGTCCGCCTTCGCCACGACCAGCCCCTGTGCCAGGCTGGTTGTTCACTGATCTGCGGGGGCAGCGCAGGCCGACGGATTGAACACATGACCGCATGATCATCCGTTCGGATGGTTGTGCCGGTGATCGCGATCGGACCGGCGGGGGAGGCACCACAGTGGTGGGCGGGCGCCATGCCCGATGGCGCAGGGGGCGGGTGCCGGTGGTGCGTCGCCCGAGGTTCGCCGGGGCGGGACGAGACGGCTCCCGCCGCCAGGGGGCTCCCTGCGCGGACCGGCCCGAATCGAGGCCGCACATCTTGTCGACACCACGCCACACCACCGTACGACCCACGTCCACGACACCACCACACGGGCCACCGGCCGGCCACCTGGCCACCTGGTCCCACGCCGGGCCCGATGGGAGAGGAACCTCTGTATGAGCCAGCCCACCGCATCCGACCGGCCCTGGAAGCAGCCCGCCCGCCGGCTCCTCGCGATCGCTGCCTCCTGCGGCCTGGCCATGGCCTCGCTGACCGCCATGGCCCCCGCCGCGCACCCCGCCCCCGCCGCACCCGCGGCACCGACCGCGGCTGAAGCGCCGCTCGCCTATGTGACCAACTACAGCGACGACACGGTCTCCGTGATCGACACCGCCACCGAAACCGTCACGTCCACCCTCTCGGTCGGCGACGGCCCCAAAGGCGTGGCCGCCTCCCCGGACGGAGCCCGCCTCTACGTGAGTAACGGGAACGCCGGCTCCGTCACCGTGACCGACACCTCGACCGGAACGGTCACCGCGACCATCCCCGTCGGCAACGGCGCAGGCGGCATCGCCGTCTCGCCCGACGGGACCCGCGCCTATGTCGTCAACAGCTCCCTCGAACGCCTCACGGTGATCGACACCGCGGCCGGCACCGTGACCGCCACCATCACGGTCGGCAGCGCCCCGCAGGAGGTGGCCGTCTCCCCGGACGGCAGCCGCGCCTACGTCACCAACTACAACGCCCGCTCCGTATCGGTGGTCGACACCGCCACGAACACCGTGACCGCCACCATCAACGTCGGCGGATTCCCCCAGAGCGTCACCTTCACCCCCGACGGCACCCGCGCTTATGTCACCCGCCCCTTCTCCAACTCCGTCGCGGTGATCAACACAGCCACCAACGCCGTGTCCGCCACCGTCCCCCTCACCGACGGCCCCTACGACGTCGCCGCATCACCGGACGGCGCGCACGTGTACGTCTCCCGGGGCCAGGGCGCCACCATCGCAACGATCGACACCGCCACGAACACCGTGACCGCCACCACCGCCTCCGGAAACACCCCCAGGGGAGTGGCCGTCACCCCCGACGGCGGCCACGTCTACACCGCCAACGGCAACTCGGCCACCGTCTCCGTGATCGACACCGCCACCCACACCACCAGCGGCATCCCCGTGGGCACGACCCCCGTCGACATCGCCATCGCCGAGCGCCCCACCGCCGACCTCGGAGTGGAACTGACCGCCACTCCCCGCCCCGGCCTGCTCAACGGCCGCATCGACTACACCGTGACCCTCACCAACCACGGACCCCGCACCCTCGCCTCCGCCACCGTCACCCTGGACCTGCCCAGTCCCACAGGGGCGACCAGCCCCGACTGCACCCTCACCACCGGCAAGGCCACCTGCACCACCACCGCCCTCGCCCCCGGCGCCGACACTACCCGCCGGATCACCGTGCCCGTCGCCGCCCTCAGTCTCGGCACCCCCCACACCGTCACCGCCACCCGCACCACCAGCACCCCCACCGACCCCAACCCCGCCAACGACAGCGCGTCCCGCACCTGCACCGCCACCACCGCACTCGTCATCAACTGCACCTGACACGCCGGACACCGGCCCAACACCGGCCGTTCCTCCCCGAACCCGGGAGGAACGGCCGACCGCCGTCAGACGTGCCCCCGGCTCCGTGAACTCACAGCCAACCGGATCACGTTGGCGCCCCCGAGCGCTGAGAACTTCGACGCGGCGGCAGCGGACACCACCCGGTCCGGGCCAGAACGCCCGCAGCGCCGTGACGGCTCGGCGCTCCGTCACGGCCAGGCCGTCACCGAGCGGCGTTCTCCGACCATGATCTCCAGGTCTTCCTGGAAGCCGCGGGCGTCACCGACCCGGAGCTGATTCTCGATGACTCGCCCGGGTGGAGCAGCGCGGTGGCGGCGCGCCACTGGACTGCCGGCTGACTGCCCGGACCCCGGAGCCGTAAGGGGATCTCACTGTGCCCACAGTCCGGCCCGGAGCCGGTCGTTCACGGCAACGGGCCGGGTTCATGGGCACCGGGGCGGCGGTGCGGGAGTCGGCAGCCCGCACCCCCGCCGTCCGGGTCTATCGGTACCAGTTGCTCCAGGTTCCGTTGGAGTAGCGCTCCTTGTACCAGTTCTTGCCGTCCGTGCCGCGTGCCTTCAGCTGAAGGTAGTTGCCGCTGTGGGCGCTGATGACGGGTTGTGAGGTGACCTTGCCGCCCAGCGAGGCCAGACTGCGCAATCCTGCATCAGGGCCGCTGTAGTCGTACCAGGCGGTCCAGACCGCGTAGTCGGCGCCGACGAAGAAGTCCTGCTTTATGCCGTCGGAGTAGAGGTAGCTGGCGATCTTGTGGCCGAAGCCTCCGCCGCAGAGGGCCAGCCCACCGTTCCACCCGCCGCCCGCCAGGGGCTCGGCTGTGATCGCCGGCTTGTCGCACTGGCTGAAGGTCATGACCCTGGGGGAGGCCTGGGCGGTGCCCGCTGTCCCCGCGACGACGCCCACGACCGTGGCGGCGACCACGGCGGCCTTCCCGAGTCTCTTCATCCTCACTGACCCAACCTCCTGATCACACAAAGGACCGTCCGCCGGACGGCGGGCGGTGCACGGCCCCGGCAGAGCCAACCGCCCCCGGCGCCGCCCCGGTAGAGGAAGATCGGAGCGTCCTGGTTCCACGGAACAAGCCCTGATGGCCTATGGCTTCGCCTCCCGGCCTTGCGCCGGCCTCGTCCGCGACCGGAGCACCGCCGATCCCCGCGACGCCGCCATCGACCGGCAGATCGCGAGCGAGGAAGCGCAGCGCCGCGCCCTGGCCGCCGTTCCCGACGGCTGCGGCTGCGGCTGCGGCTGCGGCTGCGGCGGCGGCGAAAGCGGCCGACGCGGCGAGGGAGCACATCGCGCAGTACCTGCTCACGGCACGGCTGGCTGTGCAAGCGGACCGCCCCAGCACCAAGCAGGCCCGGTCCGTGCCGCGGACACACCGACTGCCCGCACTCGGCGCCTGCCCGCTCCACGCCGACACCACCACGACGGTGATCGCACGGGTGAAGCTGAGCGGACGTGGACTTCGCGCGCCCAACCCTGGGGGTGGTCCGGGAGACGGCGACAAGGAACTGACAACACCACACCCGCACTTGCGGGTACGGTGATCCCGATCCCGACGTCACCAGAGCCGAGCACAGCAGCACCCGGGGAACCGCCGTGAAGCAGGTAAAGCAGAGCAGCATAATCACGTGACACCACCCGGCCAGGAACAGTCCGCCCCGCCCACGCGGGGGTAGTCCCCTCCACCTGCTGGTCAACAAGCAGACAGCACTGGGGACCGGCCCCATCGGCAAAGACTCGGTCGCCGGACCCGCATTGCGCGGCCAGACCGGCACCCCGCAATGGCTCCGCGCGGGCCGTCCGCTCGACGAGGCTCTCACCCACGGCCCCGACCCACTGCGCCGTGCCGAGGTCTTCGGCCTCAGCGAAAGGACCGCGATCCACTGCGCGAACTCCGCCCGCGCCCTCCTGGGGCGAAGGATCTCGACGGTCTTGGTCACCGCACGGTCCGCGGTTGAGCCCGGGGGCCGGGGAGTTCGCTCTGCTGGAGGGTGGTGAAGGCAGGCGTGGGCGGTCTCGGCGGTTTCGGGGTACGTATCCCGTTCGGCGTGTTCGGCCGGCAGCGATCACCTCCGCAGAAAGCGGCCTGCGCGCGCCGGTCTGTGTGCCGGGGTGCGGGCCGTGCGCGCCCGGCGTGTCCGGGCGAGTGTCGCTTCCACCGGATGCTGGACCTGGTCGTGTCGGGGCGTCTGGTGGCCGAGGTCGGGTACGGGGCAGGTAGTCCGCTCGGGGCGCATGACGGGTGTGGTGCCCGTGGCACCCCGGAGACGGGTGTTCGACCGGTACCGGGCCCTGAGCCGGGGCTCCTGAACAGCAAGGCGGTCCCCTCCATGAACACACCTCGATTCCCCTTAACCCTCTCGCTCTCCCCTGCCCCCGCGGGTCTGTCGCCGGGGCGATGGGGGCGGGTCCGGCGGCGCGCTGTCGCCGTCGGCGGGGTGCTCGCGACGTCGTGCGCCCTCCTGGTCGCCGTGCCGGGGACGGCGTCGGCCGAAACGACCCTTTGTCTTGTCAACAACAGTACGACCGTCAGCGAGACCATCAACGGCACCAGCGAGAACGACCTGATCCTCTGCAGGGACGGGGTAAGCCCGGGGACGACCATCAACGCCGGAGCGGGTGACGACCGCATTGTGGTCGACGGGCCCTCCGGGGGCCTGACGGCCAACCGCGGAAACGTCAACGGCGGATCGGGGAACGACGACATCTCCATCCAGAGTGGGACGACAAATGGCAGCGGCAGGGGCGGGGACGGCAGCAGCGGCACTGTCAACGGGGGCACGGGAGACGACAGAATCACCGTCGACGGGGGCAATGGCCGCGTCACCGAGGACACCCTCCCCGGAGGCGTCGGCGGGTACGGCAACACCGGGACCATCGACGGCGGCGGTGGCAACAACACCGTCACGGTCAGCGGTGGGAACGGCGGGCGCGGCGGGACCAGCAGCGATGGCGGCGCGGGCGGTGCGGGAAACCGCGAAGGGACCATCACCAGCGCCGGTTCGATCACCGTCATCGGCGGCGCCGGCGGCAACGCCGGGCAGACCCAGTTCGGCACCACTCCGGACTCCGACGGCGGCGCGGGCGGCATCGGCAACGACGGCACGATCAGGACCCGGGTGCTGTCCCTCCTGGTCAATCAGGTCAACGTGACCGGAGGGAACGGCGGTTTCGGGCTCTCCAACGGCGAGGGCGGCAACGGCGGCGACGCCAACGACGAGACCATCGTCATGACCGGCCGCGTCGCCCTCCAGGGAGGCACTGGCGGCGAGACCCGCCAGACCGGCTCGGAAGGCGGCAACGGCGGCCACGGCAACGACGGTCCCCTCTCCGCCCCCACCGGCGGCACCTCCGAGGGCGGCAATGGCGGCGCGGGCCGGCCCGGCGGCAGCGGCGGGCTCGGCGCGAGTGCCGGAATCGTGGGGGTGGTCGCCGTCACCAACGGATCTCCGGGAGCCACACGCCCCTGACAGGAACACCTGGACACCCGACACCATGAGTCCGTGAGCCCCCGGCCGGGGCGGTGGCCAACGCCGTCCGGCCGGGGGCCGGTCTGCTTCTCCCCTCCCTGCTCCCGCCGGGTGCCTCCCCGAACGAACATCCGCCATGGCCATCGTTCGCACCGGTATGCACGGTGGATATATGACAGACATTCAGCGAATCAACGGCGGACGACCGCGTTCGAAGGCCCCGCGCTCCCGGGCGGCCCGTGCCACGGTCGCGATGGCGGGTGTGGTGGGTTCCCTGGCACTGACGGTGGGGTTGGCGACTCCCGCGTCCGCCGCGACTACCCAGACGTTCACCACCAGTGGGGCGTTCACCGTCCCGACGGGGGTCACCAGTGTCACCGCCGTCCTTGTCGCGGCCGGTGGGGGCGGCGCGGGTGGGGGTGGCGGAGGCAAGTCCGGCCCTATTTACGGGCCACGCGTCCAAGGGGGCGGGGGCGGCGGAGGCGGGGGAGGCGGAGGCGGAGGCGCCCGGATCACCTGCACCCTGCCCGTCACCCCGGGCCAGACCCTTACCCTCACCGTCGGCGGCGGCGGTGCCGGCGGTCCCGGCGGAGCTGGGGCAACCCAACTGCCGGCAACTCGGGCCAGTTCTGGTACCGCTGGTACCGGAGGCGGCCGGTCCGCTCTGACCGCAGGGGGGATCGACCAGGCATCCGTGCCGAGTGGCGGTCGCGGCAGGGGCGGACTCGCGGGCGGGGACGGCGGCAACCCCTTCACCGGTGGCGGCGCGCTCGGCGCCGGAGGAGCGGCAGGCTTCAACGGCGCGGGCGGTGGGAGCATCCTCGGTGTGGGCTCCGTCTGTCTCGGCACACCATCCGGCAGCGGCAACGGGGCCCGGTCCGACGGCAACACCGGCGGAGCAAATGGAGCTGCGGCCGACAGGCCGGCAGTAGCGGCCGGAGGTGTCGGCGGCGAAGGAGCCACCGGAGGAGCGGCAGGCACCCCGCTCCCGTCCACTTGTCCGTTCGGCACTGGTCAGGGCGGAACGGGTGGCGACGGCGGGAGCGGGGGGAGCGTCACACCGTCCGGCTTCGGCTCGGGAAGCTCCGGCGCTCCCGGTGGCAGCGGCGGCGCCGGCTGCATCACCCTCACCTACTGAACCAACCCCTTTTCCCAGCTTCGGCGGAATGCCGGTGAGCCCGGGCCCTCGGACGTACTCGTGGTGGCTTGAGCACGAAGGTCCACCTGGCCAGTGACAGCCGGGCACGACCGCTGTCCCTCCATCTCGCTGCGGGCCAGACCGGTGACGCGCCGGCCTCCGAGGCGGTCATGGCCGGAATCCGGATGCCACGAAGCGGGGTCGGCAGACCAAGAACCCGGCCCGCGGCTGTCCTCGCTGATCGCGCCTGTTCTTCCCGCGCGATCCGTGGGCATCTCCGGCGCCGAGGTATCCGGGCCGACCTGGTCCGCAGCCCGCGGACCAGGTCGGCCACCGCTTACGCAGAGGCCGCGCCGGAGGTCGCCCGCCTGGCTCCGACGCCGAGGGACACAAGGAGCGCAACACCGTTGAACGGTGCGTCTCCCGGCTCAAGCGGTGGCGCGGCCCGGCCATGCGACCCGACCAGCTTGCCATCGCGTATCAGGCCGCACTCCACCTGGCTGCCATCCTTGTCCGGGCTCGTTGCTGACCAGGCAGGACGACGCGTCACCGAGCGGGAGAAACGCGGTGGTCCCGGCCTGGAGACACCCATAACATCCCCCTATGACCGAGAACATCAGGATCGCAGACGACGAGCATGACGCAGAGGCTGAAAGGGAGCTTTCCTGGCGGGCCAAGTCCGTCGGTCTCGCAGCGCTCGACACAGACGACGCCGAGCTCATGCACAGCTGGAGATCCGACCCAGTAGCCGCCCACCACATAGGCATCTGGCCACGCTCACTCACCGCCGTGCGCGAGCGCGTCGAGCGCGACATCGAAGACGACGATCGCGACGACTTCCTCATCCTCCCTCCCGACGGCACCCCTGTCGGCTACGTCGCACTGACCAGCCAGAACATCGTCAACGGGACAGCCCAGGTCGAGCTGTTGATCGCTGCTCGACATCGCGGGAACGGCCACGGCACCGCCGCCCTCGACGCCGTGGTGGACCTGGCCTTCGGCGAGCTCCCGATGTATCGGCTCACGGCGGAAACGCACACCGGCAACACCCCCGCGCTCGCCGTCCTTGCCAAGTCCGGTTTCACCCAGGAAGGGGTCAGCCGCGCCGCCTGCCTCCACCACGGCCGCCGCCACGACCTCGCCGTGTTCTCGCTGCTCCGCCCCGAGTGGGAAGAGCTGGCCCGTCCTCGCGCCTGGGACGCCTGACCTGACCGGCGGAGCACTTGCCGAAAACTCTGTCCGGCCAGGCACCACACTCCTCAGGGCATCAAGGAGACAGGCTCTGGTCCGGCCCGACCGCGCCCGGGTCCCGCTTCAGCCCGGCCGGGAGCGCTGTGCCGTCGTCGCGGCACCTCCGCCACCAGCGCCGGCAGCCTGCCCACGCACACCAGACCGAGGTCAGCCCCGCCCGCGCGAGGGCAGTCCTTGTCCGTCGGCCGCCCTCTCTGTCCACCCCGGCGGCCGGTCGTCCTCGCCCGCGCGGGGGCAGTCCTGCTCGGGAACGGTCACCGCACCCCTGGGTCGTGTCGTCCCCGCCCGCGCGGGGCAGCCCGCACGGATGGGACACGGAGCGTCCCGGCCCGGTCTCGTCCCCCCTCGGGGGCAGTCCCTGTTGGCAGCTGTGTCGTCCCGCCCTGACGGGTCTCGTAGGATCTCCTGATCATGAACGTGATGATGGGGAACGAGATGATCGCCATCCCGCCGGGGCAGGTGACGCTGTCGGACCGGCGGACACAGCGCAGTTGGTCGGTCGAGCTCGCGCCCTATCAGCTCGCGGCATGCCCGGTCACCCAGGCGTTGTACACACAGGTCACAGGCCGGCGGCCGAGTACCACCCCTGGGGACCAGCTGCCCGTCGAGTGCGTCTCCTGGTGGGACGCGGTGCGGTTCTGCAACGCCCTGTCCCAGCGCGCCGGCCTCACACCCGCGTACCACTTCCGCGCCGAGGACGAAATCATCGAGTGGGACGCGTCCGCCGACGGGTATCGACTGCCGACCGAAGCCGAGTGGGAGCACGCCTGCCGGGCCGGGACGACCGGGCCGCGCCACGGGGAACTCGACGAGATCGGCTGGTATCGCGGCAACTCGCACGAGCGCGTCCACGAAGTGGGCGGCAAACGTCCCAACGCGTGGGGGCTTTACGACATGCTCGGCAACGTCTGGGACTGGTGCTGGGACGTCTACGACGCCGAGGTCTATGGCGCCTACCGGGTGCTCCGCGGCGGTGGTTGGTTCGATGAGCACTGGAGTTGCCGGGCCTCCGCGCGCCGCCGCAGCCACCCGACCTTCCAGGTCGACGATGTGGGATTCCGCCTCGCGCGTTCCGTCGTGCGCTGATCCACGTCGTGGTGAAGGCCCTCCGCCGGCGAACCGGATCACTTGAGCTTGTCTTCCACCTTCGCACGGTGTTCGGCCTGTGCCGACTCCTGACGCGTAACCTATGGGTTACGCTTTTGGTGTGGACGACCTGAGCAAGGTGGCCGACGCCATCGCCGATCCGGTGCGCCGGGAGATCTTGATGATGTTGCGCCGTACCCCGCTGACGGCAGGGGACATTGCTGCCCGGTTCACCATCAGCCGACCCGCGGTCAGCCGTCATCTGCGCGTGCTGCGGGAGAGCGGCCTGGCCCGGGACGAGCAGATCGGACGCCATCGGCATTACTCACTCGTCCGTCCCCGGCTGGGTGACCTCGCCGCCTGGCTCGCTCAGTTCGACACCCGGCGTGTCGACTGGCCGCAGCGGCTGGCCGCGTTGGAGACGGAGGTTCACCGCACTCGACGGGACCGCAATCGGGCCGAGCCCACTGACGATCAGCACACCGCGCGCCAACCCGAGGAGGACACGGCATGACTTCTGAGCCCACCGGACAGCTCATCCCCACGCCGACGGGGCACGACCTGATCCTTACCCGCAGCTACCGCGCCTCCGCCGATGATGTCTGGGCGAGTGTCACCGAGCCGGAGCGCACCGCCCGCTGGTTCGGCCCGTGGCGCGGCCGGGCGGCGGCCGGCCTCACCATCGAGGTGCAGATGGTGTTCGAGGAGTCGGCGCCCTGGTGCCCACTGCGGATCGAAGCGTGCGAACCGCCGCGCCGACTCGCCGTCTCGATGGAGGACGAGGCCGGGTCCTGGTCGATGGAACTGCTGCTGGCCGAGAACGACGGCACCACCGAACTCCGGCTGGTCCATCACCTCGCCTCCACAGATCACCTCGGCCAGACCGGCCCGGGCTGGGAGTACTACCTGGACATGCTCACCGCCGCCCGCACGCGCGGGCCACTGCCCGACTTCGAGGACTACTACCCCGCGCAGAAGGCATACTTCGAGTCCTTGGCCTGAGCTGCCCACCCCTCGGAGTTCAACGGGGGAGCAGGGCAACACCGCGGCGTCGAGGCGGGTGTACGACGCTCTCGCGCCGGCGGTCGACCGGATCGAGTCAGCCGCGAGCCCCGTTGACCCCGAGCCGGAGGCCGTCATCGACGACACCATCCCCGGCAAGAGCTGAATCCCGCGCGTCCACCTCATCGTCCAGTCGCGGCCCGTTGTCCGGGGCCGGGCGCCGCAGGGCGGTGCCGGTATCGAAGGAGGGCGCGATGGCGAGACGTCGGCGCCGTCCCCCGCCCTGTCCCGTTCGGGGCAGGGGGTGGCTCAGCTGCCGTCATCGTCGCCTTCTTGCCCCAGCCATCCTGCCGTGCTGCTGCTGCGGACACCCGATTTCCGACCCCTGCCGTTCTCGGCCAGGCTGCCTGATGAAGGCCGGGAGCTCTCACACCCTTCTTCTATTGCGGTCGCATCAGGTGCAGGTCCTCGCCCCAGGCGTCCAGCACCGCGCCGTGCCCGGCCTGCCGGGCCACTGCCTCGACCTGGGCGAAGAGGCGGCGCTGTGCGGATACGTCGCCTGTTCCCGCGATGCGGTCCACGGCGTCGAGCAGCGTTCCGGTGTCCCAGCCCGGCAGCGGAAATCGGGCCAGCTCCCATTCCAGGTACTTGTTGTACGGGCGAGGGCGACGGTCCAGTGCGAAGAGCAGCTCCAGCAGGAGCCGGATGCTGTCGGCGGCGTCGAGCCGGGCCGCGAGCGTGTGCCCGTCGCGTTCGTTCTTGACCGAGCGGTAGAGGGAGTTGGCGTAGGCGTCGAGCGACTCACCTGCCTCCCGGAAGGCTTGGTCGGCGTTGAGCCGTGCCTTTTCGGCCAGGATCTCGGCGACGGCCCCGTCGAGCCGGTCGAGTACGATCCGGGCGCGGGCAAGGGCATACCGCTCGAATCCCGGCATTCCTGCGGCGCGGAACTCGTCGAGTGAGAGAACGAGGAGGTCGAGTTCCGGGGTGCGGTGGCCCGTGAACCGAGTGAGGCCGGTTGTCGCACCATCAGCGAGAACGACGTACAGGTCGTGGTCGGAGTGCTCGGTGGTCATCCCCTCATGAGCCCGGGAGCCCTTGAGGACAAGACCGACGACAGCTGGATCAGCGACGGCGAGTGTGACGAACGCGTCGTAGGTGAGGGGATTCTGAGCAGTCATTCCGTGATCTCCGGGATCATCGTGATGGGCATACCAATCAGGCGACCCCGAACTCGTCAGGTCGCTCCCGCACCATCTGCGGCGGCGCTTGGCCGTCGCCCGGAAAATCAACGCACGAGCGGACTCTACTCCCCAGCCGACCCAGGGGCCCTGAGCTTTTTTCTCTTGTCCCGAACTGACCGATGCCTCCAGGATGTCCTCGTTGAGGACCCCGGTTGCCGCAGTGAATGCCGGATTCACCGCGGCAGAGCCCCTACGGTGATCACCGCGACCTGCGGCGGGCCATTCCGGCCGCCACGACAAGGGAGCGCGCCGCGCGGTACTTGCTGCCCGCGCGGCTGGACCAGCCGCGCGGGCAGACCGCCCCGTCGACGGAGATGCCCGGGTCCGCGCCGTGGACGGACCGCTGCCGCCCTCGCCGCCCGCCCGCTGCGCGCCGACGCCACCAGGACGGTGATCGCATGGGCATCGAGGTGGAGCTGAGCGGACGTGGACCTCGCGCGCCAAGCCCTGCGACACGCGGCCCGGGAGACGGTGATGGGGAACCGGCAACACGGCTACTGCTTCTGCGGATACGGTGGCGCCGAGCCCGATGTCAGCGGACTCGCCGCAGCCCCGTGCCCGGCCCCCGCACCCCGGCGGACACCGTGGGACAGACCTCAAAAGAGCGATCGTGACCCGGCCCGCAGGAAGCCGTCGCCGTCAGGAGACGGCCTTGTCGAGGACGTCGGCGAGTTCGGTGGGTGTGGACAGCATCGGCCAGTGCCCGGTGGGCAGGTCGAAGCGCCGCCACGGCGGCTGGTTCAGGTAGGCCAGCGTCGGTATCCCGGCATTCAGCAGGCCCGTGAAGTCATGGCAGGTGATCAGGACACGGTCCACGCCGGCGCCGGGCTCGGTCGGGCCGGTGAGGCGCTGGGTGTAGGTGCCGAACGGGTGAGGGGTGGCACGCGAGGACAGAGCATCCCGCTGTCCCTCATCGAGCCCAACGAGGCTTCCGGACAGGCCCAGGACCTCAAACGGCGGCATCGGAAGCCGCCACCCGTCGCCGGAAGCGGAGACCTGCCGGTTCAGCTGTTCCGCTGCCTCCGGCGGCATGAGGTCGAGCATGCACATGCCTGCGGTGAACGGCGCGCTGTCCACGTAGATCACGCGCTCCAGCCGGTCGCCGAGACGCCCGGCCGCCCCGGTGACCGGGGCAGCCCCGTAGCTGTGGGCGACCAGCGTGACGTCGCGCAGATCGTTCTCCTCGATGAAGCCGGTGATGTCCGCGATGTGCGTGTTCAGGTCCGTCTCGGGTCCGGCCTGGGCGGCGCGCTCGGCCAGGCCCGTCAGCGTGAGCGGCAGCGCCGTGTGGCCGTTCTCCCGCAGAGTGCGGGCGGTGTCTTCCCAGGCCCACGCGCCGAGCCAGGCGCCGGGAACGAGTACGAAGGTGGCCATGTGATCTCCCTGATGTGAGGTGCTGTCGGGAGCGTAAAGTTGATACAGGACATATTCCGCCCTGAAATGCCGAGTGATCCATGACGCATCCCCTCACCCGTGTTCTGACCTTGCTGGAACTCCTCCAGTCCAACGCCCGACTCACCGGGACGGAGCTGGCGGACCGTCTGGACACCGACGTCCGCACGGTGCGCCGGTACGTGTCCCACCTGCGGGAACTGGGCATCCCCGTGGAAGCCGAACGCGGCCGCCACGGCGGCTACCGCCTGGCCCGCGGCTACCGGATGCCACCCCTGGTACTCACCAACGACGAGGCCCTCGCCGTCGTCCTGGGCCTGCTCGCGGCAGAACGCCTCGGCATGGGCACCACCGCACCGGCCAGTGCCGGTGCCCTGGCCAAGATCGGGCGGGTGCTTCCGCACTCCCTGCGCGAGCCGCTCGCCGCCATGCGGGAGACCCTCTCGTTCACCGCCAACGCCGTGATCGGGCAGACACCCGGAACCGGCGTCCTGCTGGCCCTGGCCCAGGCATCCCGCGCCGGCACAACCGTCGGCATCAGCCACCAGTCCTGGCGGCAGGAGCAGACCGAACGCGACATCGACCCCTACGGCGTCGTCTTTCACACCGGCCGCTGGTACGTCGTCGGCCACGACCACCTCCGCGACAGCCTGCGGACCTTCCGCATCGACCGCGTCGCCTCCACCACTCCCCGGACCCGGCGCTTCACCGCCCCCGTCGGCTTCGACCCCGTCGCCCACCTGACCTCCACCCTGGCCCAGGGCGCCTACCGCTGGGAGGTCGAGGTGACGATCCACGGTCCACTCGATGAGGTCGCCCGCCGGCTGCCCCGATCAGCGGTGACCCTCACCGCCCAGCCCGCCGGCGTCCTCATGCGCGCACGAGCAGATCGGCTGGACGGCATGGCACACCTCCTCGCCTCCCTGGAATGGCCCTTCACCATCCACCACCCCGACGAACTGCGACAGGCCCTCAAGGACCTCGCCGACCTGCTCACCGCGGCCGCTCAACGGCAACCGGAAGAACCGCCGCGGTAAATGCCGGATTTACTGCGGAGAGCCCCACCGTGGTCATCGCAACCCGCAGTGGGCCGGGCCATTCACGCCTCCGGCGCGAGGTGTACGCGTTCACCGCGGCGGCTCCGGAAGGGCGGGGCGGGCATGGTGGTCGAGCCGGTGACCGAACCCGAAGGCAGGGGCGCGTCGCGGTCGCGTGAGCGCCCGGGTCACATGGCCCTGTCCGCCCCGCCGGCGTCGTACACCGCGGCGGTCGAGCGGTACCTCACCGGCGCGGGCATCGCGAAGCCCTCCGCGCGGATCCACCGGATCTCGCCGGCGATGTGAGGGAGGATGCTCGCCGGTGAACCGGCGCCGACCGGGGCCGCCCGCCGGGGCGCGAAGCCTCCGCCCCGCGCAATCGCCACGATCGACGATCCGGTGCTGCCGGAGGTGCCGGCCGGACCGGCGGCGGCGCGAGCGGACGAGAGGGACGCCGACGGAACGACGGACAGAGCGGGGCATCGAGCGACGCCGCACGCGGACGATCCCGGCGCGGGCGGGCGGGGACGACCGCATGGGCGACAGCGTTCCCAGGAGCACGGCCGGACCACCCCCGCGAGTGGGGCGGACGTGCGAGGTCCGGGCGAGATGCCGGCTCCGGGTAAGGCATGTCTGCCTCGTACCTCCGCCAACGCCTGAGTGCTCGTGGGAACAGCAAGGCGATGACCCGGGTGGCCGGAAGGGCTCACTACCGTGGCACGGGGCGCTGCGGCAGCATGTCCTTCTCCGCCGTAGTAGGGAGAGGGCGTCCGTGAGTGAGCACAGGAAGCCGGAGCCGGACCTGAGCCGGGGCAAGCCGGCTCCGGACAACGCGGACGGACAGGTTCTCCCGGAGCCCGACCCCGACGGCCGGCCCAAGAAGTACCGATGACGGACGACCAGCGGCAGCACCTGACGCGGGCCATGGAGCAGCGCGGCGCCTGGCCCGCGCCGGCGCCGTGGAACCGCCGGGCCGCCGGGGCACTGCCCGGAGAGGCGTTCGCCCCGGAACGGATATGGCGCTGGACCAGTCACGCGTACGCGCCGCTGGACCGGGATACCGGCCCGGCCTGCCGGGCAGCCGCGGTCAAGAAGTCCGACGACAAGATCGCTGAGATCACGGCGGCCGCCACGGGGACGGGGGTGCCGATCCGTATCGGCGTCAACGCCGGTGCTCTCGCCCCCCGGCTGCTCGCGAAACACGGCAGAACCGCCTCCGAGGCGCTGGTCGAATCGGCCCTGTGGGCATGCGGTCTCTTCGAGGGGCACGGCTTCCAGGACCTCGGAATCGCAGTGAGGCACCGCGATCCACGTACTGCGATCGCCGCCTGCCAGCATCTCTCCGATGCCTCCGACTACCCCCTTCACCTGGGCGTCACCGGAGCCGGCACCACTTCGCAGGGCTCGATCAAGACCGCCGTCGCCTTCGGGATCTTGCTGAACGAGGGCGTCGGCGACACCATCCGCGTCTCGCTGTCCACCGACCCCGTCGATCAGGTCGAGGCGGGCTGCCGCATTCTGTCTTCACTCGGTCCGCGTCAGCGCATGCTGGAGATCGTCTCCTGCCCGGCCGCGGACGCTTCCAAGCCGGCATCCACAGACTCGCCAATCAAGTCGAAGCCGCCTTCGACGGGTTCCCTGACCCTCCGCACGTGGCGGTCACGGGCTGCGTCGTCAACGGTCCCGGCGAAGCCCGCGAAGCCGGCATCGGCGGCTCCTCCGGCAACGGCAGCGGACAGATCTCCGTCCAGGGCACAACCGTGCGCACCGTCCCTGAGAGCCGGATCGTTGAAGCACTGCTCGAAAAGGCACTCAACCTCACGCGGGCAGCCGCCCCCGGCGACAGCGGGGAGATCATGACGTGACGCTCCTGCCCGCGAACGAAGAGCTCGACCTGCAACTGCTGAAACGCCCCGTCGAGGATGTTCTGGCCGGCTTCCTGGCGGTGAAGCGCGCCCGCAACACGGCAAGCCGGCTGCCTGATCTGACCACCGCGCTCCGGGACTTCGTGATGGCCGGCGGGAAGCGGCTGCGCCCGGTTCTGACTCTGGTCGGCTGGCACGCGGCAGGCGCGCACGGCGCCCCGTCGACGGTGCATCACCTGGCGGCCTCGCTTGAGCTGTTCCATGCCTTCGCACTGATCCACGACGACGTCATGGACCGGTCCGACACCCGCCGCGGCCAGCCCACCATCCATCGAACCTTCGCACAACAGCACACCGGTCCCGGCACCGCGCATGCCGCGGAGAGGTTCGGTGAGGGGGCCGCGATCCTCGTCGGAGATCTCGCTCTGGTCTGGTCCGACGAACTCCTGCACGCCGGCCATCCCACACCGGCGCAACTCGACAACGTATTGCCTTTGCTGGCCGAGATGCGCAGTGAGGTCGCCTTCGGCCAGTTCCTCGACCTCGAAGCCGGCGGCACCACCCACCACAGCGTAGAAACCGCCTTGAACGTCATCCGCTACAAGACCGCGAAGTACACCATCGAACGCCCCCTGCACCTGGGCGCCGCCCTCGCCGGCGCCGGCCACACCACCCTGGAACAGCTCTCGGCGTACGCGATCCCGCTCGGGGAGGCGTTCCAGCTCCGGGATGACCTCCTCGGCGTCTTCGGCGACCCGGCCACCACCGGCAAACCCGCACTCGACGATCTCCGCGAGGGCAAGGCCACCGTACTGATCGCCCTGGCCCTGGAACGCGCCCATCCCGCCCAGGCCGCCACACTGCGCCACTATCTGGGCAATCCCGCCCTGACCGAGGACCAGGCGCACGCGGCCCGTCGCATCATCACAGCCACCGGGGCCGACCTCTTCGTGGAAGAAATGATCACCGAACGCTATGAACAAGCCCTCTTCTCCCTCAGGAGGGCGCCCTTTGCCGTGCCCGCGGTCCAGGCGCTGAGCCGTCTCGCGGACTCGGCCGTGCGCAGGCACACATGAACGAGGCCGGCGCGGCCGCATAGCCAGCACTTTTCATCAGACGCTTCGGAAGCGAGCCCCATGGATGTCTGGAATGCCGAGGACTGCGGTCTGATCAACCAAGCCTCACGGTCGATGCTGTCCCGTATCGGTGTGGCCGCGGAAGGGCATCGGGCAGCAGACGGGGCGACTACCTATATGGTCGGCACACCTGTCTACGAGCCCTATCAGTCGACCGTCATGCCCTGCTACGACGGGGGATACGAGATGGCCAGGCGCGTCCTGAAGGCTGTGTACTCGCCCGAGGTGCGCGGCAGCATCACGGCCAGCCCGGTCGCTGACACAGTCCGCCGCACCGTCGCCACGCAGGCGGGGGGCCTGTGGCGCGGCGGTGGAAGACCGGCTGCCCGTGGCCTGGCCGCACTGGCCCGCATCGCCCCGCGCAAGGGCGGCGAGGTGAAAGAGCTGTGGGCCGAGTACCGCCGGCGAAACCCGGGGGCAGCCGACCCCATCATGGCCATGAGGGAGTTGTGGGGCAGCATCTACACGTGGCAGTTCATCCGCGGCGACAATGCCGGCCTGCACGATCTGTGCGCGTCCGTGATGTGTCTGACCACGGCGGTGGACTTCGCCGGTGCGGCGGATGATTCCGGTGCCGGCAGCCACCACCCCTACCAGGTGGCTGCCAGCGAGGGCCTCACCTGCCTGGCAGGTCCTGCTGCGGACCAGGTGGTGAAGGACATGGTCGCCGTCGGCGGCCTCATGACGATCAAGGACGAGCTGGCCGACGCGGCACTCGCGACCAGCAGCCCGACGGCCAGCCACACCGTGACTCCTGAGGAGTACATGCGCGCGCTGGTGGGACGGCGCCATGGTCCCGCACCACCGGGTGATGCTCTCCACCAGCCACTACCGGCACGTCAGCAACGGCCTGGGCACATTCCCGGCAGCCAGATCCTGTACGGCCATCCAACGGGCCATCGACAATCTGCTGCGCTACAACGACATCGTCGACGCGGTGGCGGATTACGTCCACCACGAATGCTTCAACGCGCTGCTCCTGGGCCTGGCTTCCCATAGCCACCTCAGCGTGGCCGGCTATGGCACCGCGCTGGCCGAGGTCTGCGACGCGGTACTGGTCTGCGGCTGCGGGCAGGCAGGGCACGACGAAGCCGCCGAACTGTCCATGGGCGCCTGCCTGTGGTACCTCCTTGTCCCCCGCTACCTCGTCCAACGGCAACTCGCCCACCTCGCCCACACCTCCAGCCCGGTTGCCACCGCCTACGCCCTGACGCCCCCCGGTGGACGTCTGCGTTCCACCGCGGCCGGACTGCACGCCGGCAGCCAGTTGCACTCGCCGTCCTGGGAACCCCTCTGGCACGCGGACTCCTCGCGTTCGGCCGAAGACAACGCGCGGCGCATCGCCCGCCGATGCCTTCCCCGAGGGGGCCTCGACTCCGACCCGTGCGCGGCCCTCGCAGCCTCGGCCCTTGCCCGCTGCGAGCGCGCCGACGCACTCCCCGATCTGCACCACCTGGCTGACGACTGGAAGAACGTCTTCGACGCCGCCCTCGACGCAAGCGGCACACCCCGCAGCGGCCCGGCGGCACGACTCCGCGACCACATCGGTAGAATCTGGCACCAAACAGCCCTGGACAGCGCGCCGGAAGCGGACGCGGCGGTCCGCCTGTTCATGGATGTCGATCAGGCAGTCAGAGACAGCTACCGCCTCCCCCTGGAGGAAGGCCTACTCGTGCGCAGAGCATTCTTCGGGGCCACCACGGGGGCATTGGAGCTTGCCGGGCTCAACCCGTACAGCCGGCTGGTCAACGGCATCACCGTCACCTGCCAGTAGGGGCTCGGCAGTGCTGCACCACCATGGCCGAAAGGCCGGTCTCTGGAAACGTTCCTGTCATGGTATCGAGAGACCCGACGACGCTCATCAAGCAGCGAGCAACCCTCAACTGATCGCGGCATCGGCAATCTTGGCGGAAGGTGCTCCTGTTGGAATACATGATGCAGACAGGTGTGAAGCCCGGCGGGAAATGAGGTCGTGTGCAGGCTCCGGTGGACCTGGATCGTGGAAGGGACATCTCATGAAGGTGGTCAAGGCCCCCAAGGCGCTCCCGGTGCTGGGACACGGACTGGCGCTGTGGCGTGACCCTCTGGAATTCCTGTCGTCGCTCCCCGCGTACGGGGATCTGGTGGAGATCCGGGTCGGGCCCCGGCCCGTGCTGATCCCCTGCGCCCCGGCCCTGGTCCGGCAGATCCTCCTGAATGACCGGACATTCGACAAGGGAGGGCCGCTCATCGACAAAGGGCGTGACTTCATCGGAAACGGGCTGGCGACCTGCCCTCGTGACGACCACCGGCGTCAGCGACGCCTGGTGCAGCCCTCGTTCCATTCCAGCCGCTTACCTGCATACGCGAGGACGATGGCAGAGGAAATCTCCGCTTCCCTTGCCTCCTGGGAAAGCGGGCAGACTGTGGATCTGCTCGGCGAGATGAAGAAGATCACAACTCGCGTGACGGCCCGTGTGGTATTCGCCTCCGGAATGCCTGAACGTGACGTTGTGCAAGTGGGTCGCGATTTTGGGATCTTCACGGATGGTGTTTTCCGGGGGATGCTGCTGCCGGACTGGATGGCGAAGCTTCCCCTTCCTGCTCATCGTGCCTACGGGCGCGCGTACGCACGTCTGAGTGGGATGATCGGGCAAACCATCAGTGCATACAAGGCTGACGGGTCTGACAGGGGAGACCTCCTGTCTGCCCTGCTGGCTGCACGAGAAGCGGATGAATCGTTGTCTGAAGCGGAAATCCGCGATCAGATCATGACCTTCCTCTTCGGAGGGATCGAGACCACAGCGATCCTCCTGACATGGGCTTTGTACCTGCTGGGCCGGCATCCTGAAGCTGAGGACAGGTTGCGTGCAGAAGTGGACGCGCAACTGGCCGGACATGCGGCGGAACTCAAGGATGTCGACAAATTCCCGTTCGTCAGCGCCGTGTTGAACGAGACGCTCCGCCTCTATCCGCCGGGGTGGATGGTGCCCCGAGTCGCTACTCAAGACGCAACGTTGGAAGGCCATTTCATAGCATCAGGCACCGTACTGGGAGTCAGTGCCTACGTAATGCATCACCGACCGGGTGGCGTTGCCTGTCCAAAATCCTTCATTCCGGACAGGTGGAATCGGAGTGGCGCGCCGTCATCTCATGAGATGTTCCCATTCGGCATGGGTGCACGAAAATGTATCGGCAACGACTTTGCGATGCTGGAGGCGACGCTCGCACTCGCCTCGGTGATATCGCAGTGGCGTTGCGAGATCGCGCCGAAGAGTCGGGCGAGGCCAGAGCTGAAGGCGCTTCTCCAGCCTCGTGATGTCCGGGTCCGACTGGTCAGGCGAAAGCATTGATAAAGTATTGACACAGGTCGGTGTGGCCCATGGGGGCTCCCTGGCAGGCTTATGTGTCTCCGAGTTGTCTGCGGTGCTCTTGAGCGCGCCTCTGGCGCGCGTTCGGTAGGGGTAGTGGACAGTCGTCCCCGCCCCCGCGGGGGTCGTTCGCTGGTAGGAACCCCTTTCGGGTGGCTCGATTCGGCCTCGCCGAACATGAAGAAATGATCAGGAATTCTTCGAAGGTGTATCTTTGGGCTGGGCATAAAGATGGATTGTGGACTGTCCGTTGCGGAATCCGCCCCTCCTGATGGGTCATCAGATCAGGTTCGAGGGGGCTCTCCATTTCTCTTCGATATGTGTCACGGCGTGCGCGGCAGCGGGAGTGCGCCGTCCGGAGCCGTGCCCGCCACTGGCGGAGGTCCGGGCCGCCACCGATGCGGGGCGCGGGCCTGCCCGACCCCTCCCGACCGCTCCTCGTGGCGGCCCGGCTCGGCCGCGCCCCCTCACGACCACCGGATATCCACTCCGTTCCCTCCCGTTGAAGGAGTTCACCATGACCGCACCCACCCTGTTCGCCGAGGTCCACATCCTGCAGAGCCTCCCGCCGTCCAACTGAGCGCCCGGCTCGCCCAGCCCGTCACCGAGGGAGGCGCCGGCCTCGGTGAGGACCAGGCCGAGCGCCTGGCCGGGGCTCTGCTCACCCCGCTGGGCATCACCCAGTCCGCCACCAAGGCCCCACGCGCTCTCCACCCACACGGTGCGCACCGAATTCGACTACTGCACCGCGGTCGACGACGAGAACACCGAGGACTCCGGAGCGGGCATGATCGGCACCTGGAGTTCAACTCGTCCACGCTCTACCGGTACGCCGTCCTCGGCCTGCACCAGCTGCGCGACAACCTCACCTCCGCCCAGGACGCCGTCTCATCGGCCCCGGAACCCGCGTCACCCACGCCGCGGTCACCCTGCTCGCCGACTCCGCCACCACCCTGTGCCGGGTCGGCGAACAGGGCGTCCGCCTCTACGCCTCCGGCCTCGGCGCGGCCCGCACCTCCCACCTCCGGTTACACCAGGCAGGGCTCGTCACCCGCCCCGAGGAACGCGTCGCCGTCGCCCGCCGCACGCACGATCTGCGCTTCCCCGGCGAGAACACCCAGGGCCTGACCCTCCAGCAACTCCGGGGGGAGATGGGCTCAGTGGGTACTCTCCGCGCACTGCGTGCCCGGTGTCCCGCCGTCAAGCCGCCGCCGGGGGCCGGGCGGCGCCGGCGGCGAAGGCCTGAGGCACGTCCCGGAGCGCGTGCCCCGGGACACCGGGTTCCGCCCGGGGCCGAGAGAGGCCGAAGGGGTCCGCGGAGACCGCTCGTCCCGCGCTGATGGCTGTAGCTTGCCCTCATGCTGCTGCACACATCGCGCATACAGTTGCCGGCGCTCGGCACCGTTTTCTGTGTCCTCGCTGCCCTTCTGCTTCTCGGCCCGGCGGCGACCCCCGCCCGGGCTGCGACGCCGTTCGCACCGGTCGACCCGGCGACCGTGGCCGCGTTCCAGCTCAGAGCCGGGAGCACCTTCACCGACTACGACAGGGCCATCACCGCCGTCGAGGAGCAGGGGGCGGTCACTGTCCGCAACGCCACCCAGGTCCTCACCTCGGGCGGTCGCACCGGCCGGCCGGGGTTGTGTCACGGCACCGGGCTCGCCACCCGGCTCGACCCGGGCGGCTTCTGCTGGGACGCCGCCGACGACACCTCCAACTCGTACACCGATGCCGGGGGCTGGACCCCGCAGGGCCTGACCGGTTCCCACGACGCCCAGCCGAACGGCCTGTGGGAGGGCCGCACGGCCTCTCTGGCCTCCTGGCACTTCAGCCGGGGCATGCAGGGCCCGAACCCGGTACCCAACGAGTTCGCCCGGGTCAGCCTGGTGAACGCCGAGAACAACCAGATCCGCTACAACCATCTGCTGCTGGTGCGGCCCACTCTCGGCGCCGACGGGAAGGGGAACTTCACCAAGGTCGGCGCGCACGCCGACGGCGTCGTCTGGTACGGCAACAAGGTCTTCGTCGCCAACGGCCGCTGGCTCCAGGTCTACGACCTCCGGCACATCTGGAAGGTCAACTCCAGCACGGAGGCCGTGGGCGTCAACGGTGGTGCCTCCTCCGCCCGGTGGAGCAACTACGCGCTGCCGATGATCGGCGAATACGTCACCACCGCCGACGGCGGAGCCTGCTCGGTCACCACCGGCGACCGCCCCTGCCTCAATTCGCTGAGCCTGGACCGCACCGGCCAGGACGGCCTGGTCTCCGCCGAGTACAAGCGCGGCGCGGCCGGCGGCCGGGTGATCCGCTGGGCCCTCAACGCGGACACCGCCCTGCCTCACGGACACGCCACCGCGGCCTACTCCTCGCCGATCTGGGCCATGCAGGGCGCGGCCACCGACGGAACCGACTGGTATCTGGCCGGCGACTGCCCCCAGGGCGTGGGCGACGGATCAGGCGACCCCTCCGGGGCCCGCTACTCCTGCATCCACAAGACACGTCCCGGCGCCGCGCCCCACGTACTGACCACGTCCCCGGTCTACACCCAGAACCTCGGCTACGCGCCCGCAACCGGCCGGATCTGGGGCCTCAACGAACGAATCAACTCCACCACCGGAGTACGCGTGGTCTTCTCCATCACCCGCAGCTGAAACCAGTCGCTACCGCACACCACTGTGGGACAGCGCGTTCGGGTTGCCGTGCCCGTAGGGGCCGGTGGCCTGCGGGGCCGCGTTCGGCGAGGTCGGTGTCGACCCCGACCCCGACCCCGAAGCGGTGACATTTGGAGCGCGACCCCCGAGCCGACCACGACGCAGCTGGTCCACGGAACCGGTGGGATAGCGGCCGCTCCGGCAGATACGGCGGCCGGGTCGGATGACACCTTCCGCCGGGCCGCCCGACACGGCCGAGGTCGGGCCGGCATCACGAGCGCCATGAAGGAGACACGCGAGCCTTCGAGGAGAGTGCGGGTCTTCCTTCGATGACGACCACGCCGCCGCCGACAAGGACGGGCGGAGATCGACCGCGGTGTCGGCTACGAGGAAACACCGTGCCACAGGTCGGTGCTGTGCTCGTCGATGAGGGCCCTGATATGACTGAGGACATCGTCGGCGGGCAGCGGGTCGAGTCGCTGACCGGTGCGCAGGCGCACCGCCACATGGCCGTCGTTGGCTTCCTTGGCGCCGATAACGGCCTGGTAGGGCACGAGGCGGGCCGCCCGGATGCGGGCGCCCAGAGTCCCGTCGTGCGGTCCGGAGATCTTGGCGCGCAGGCCGAGGCCGATGCACCGCTGGGCGAGTGCGTGGGCGTTCGGCATCTCGGTGTCGGAGATCGGGAGGATCATCAGCTGGGTGGGGGCGAGCCAGGCGGGGAAGGCCCCGCCGTGCTGTTCAATGAGGTGGGCGACGACACGTTCGACGCTGCCGATGATTGCTGCGGTGGATCATGACGGGACGGTGTTTCGCTCTGTCGGCGCCGATGTAGTGCAGGCGTGCCGTACGGCCGCGGCGTCGGGAAGCCAGTAGGGAAGTCCCGAGCCGATCAGCGGGTCGGTGTCGAACAGGTTCAGCTCACGGCCGAGCTTGCGGTGGTCGTGCACGATGGTCTCCTCGCGTGGTTCGGGCGAGTAACCGTCGGGGGGAACGACGAAGCCCCGGGGCACTCGCCCCGGGGCTTCGTCCAAGTCATAGCTCAGCGCGCCGGGACACTGTCCGGCGTCGTCGGCATGCTTGCGGCGCGCTTCATGAACTTCACGTCAGCACCTCCGCGGGCCGCGTCAGGTGCCGAACACGACGGGTACTCCGGTTGTGCCGGCCCGCCGGTGTGGTGGACCTTGACGAAGGCTGTCACGCTTCGTGTTCGCGGTAAGGAGTACTTCTGAGAGATCGCGGACCCTCACTGAGCCGTGTCTGGTTTGCCGCGACCTTCGTTCTTGAGGCCTCTCGCGGAACGGCTTCCACATCAAGCCCCTTCGCTTAGCTTCTGCGACATGCCAGTGCTCGCCGAACCTGCCGCCACCATCGAGCGGTTCGACTGCCCTGCCCGTGAAGCGCCCGCCGGAAGCACCTGCCGCACCCCCGCCGGCCGCGGTCCCGGTCGTCCCTGGGAGAGGGACCCAGCTGTCGAGGCCGAGCCGCCCCGGGAAGCCGCGACACAGCACACCAGGGTGGGTACGCCCGTTTCCACGTGGGCAGTAACGCGTCAAAAACAGTGAGTTTTCGCTCGTATGTTCCACGGGGTGAAGCCGCTCGGGAGACTGGGTTCGGAGGCGCGCTCCGCGCCCGTGCCACGTTCCGTGTCCCATGCCGGAACGTGGCGGGCACAGCGGGGTGCGATGATCTTTCCGGACGGGGGAAAGCGTGATCGAGACTGTTTTCAGAAGTGAGGATGTGCCCGCCGCGGACCGGTTCGAGAGCTGGCGTGAGCTGGTGCAGCGGGCGCACGCGCCCGTGGAGCTGGTCAGTGAGCACCGGGCGGACTTCCGGGCGTCGCAGCGGCTGCTGGAGTTCGGCGGGGTGACGGTGTGGCCGTCGAGGTTTCAGCCGGTGCGGTTCCTGCGGACGCCGAGGCTGGTCCGGCAGTCGGACCCCGAGCGGGTCAACCTCTCGCTGCCCACGCGGGGGACGCTGAACGTCACCCGGGACGACGACCGTGAAGCGGCCTACGATCCGTTCAGCTTCTGCCTCGTCGACAGCTCACGGAGCGTGGACGTGCGGGCCGGCGGCCCCCACGAGGGCATCGGCTTCGACATCCCCAGAGCCCTGTTACCCCTCCCGGCGGACTCGATCTCCCAACTGACCGGCTACCGGTTCTCCGCACGGGAGGGGACCGGCGCCCTGCTGGCGGACTTCCTCACCCGGCTCTCCACCGACACCCACTCCTTCCACCCCTCCGACGGCCCCCGGCTGGCCATCATCGCCGTGGACCTGGCATCCGCCCTGTTCGCCAACGCCCTCGACGCCGGCCGAGCACTGCCCCCGGAGTCCCGCACCCGAACCCTCACCCTGCGGCTCCAGGCCTTCATCCGCACACACCTGCACGACCCCGCCCTGACACCCGCGTCGGTCGCCGCGGCACACCACATCTCCATCAGCTACCTGCACCGCCTCTTCCGCGACCAGGGCACCACGGTCGCCGCCCTCATCCGCCGCCTGCGCCTGGAAGGCGCCCGCCGCGACCTCACCGGCCCCGCGTTCCTGGACACCCCCATCGGCGACATCGCACTCCGCTGGGGATTCACCTCCCACGCCTCTTTCACCCGTACCTTCCACACCGCCTTCGGCCTCTCCCCCCGCGACTGCCGACACCAGGCAGTGGACTCCACGGCAAGCGAAAACGGCACTTCTCGCTAACGACTCGGACGGGTCCACCTCGCACCCTGGTGTCCCGGGGAATCGCGGCGACGGGATACCGACATGGTGAAGACCGCGCTCGGGCAAGGAGCCATGGTCGGCGCACCACCTCTCCGGAGCCGTGCAACCACCGGCCAATGGTCAGGCGCAGCCGAGAGGTTCCACACCGAAGAGGAAGAAGTGACAATGCGTCGGAAGATCTTAGCGTCGCTTGCCATGACAGGTGCCTTACTGTGCACCACGCTCACCAGCGCGGCGTCGGCCGCGCCGCTCCCAGATGTCGGAGCGGCGGAGTCGGACAAGGCGGTCGCGAGCGGTCCGCCCTCGGACGCCACCTGTCTGGTGAGCTTCATGGCCAACAGCTGCTTCAAGAAGTACGGAGACTCCTGGTACCTGAGGGACCTGGAGTGGGACGGTATGGACGTGTACGCGGACTGGCAGAACCAGTTGCGGAACGCCGGCAGAGACTGGGTCTCCTACCGGTCCGGAAGATGCACCAGCGAGCTGGGATCGGGTGATTGGGGCAGGTGCAACAAGGACTTCTACGAGGACAGTGCCCACAACGCCAAGGGTGGTTACGGCAGCAGGGTTCGCTGGCGTGCCTGTAGAGATCAGCCGCTGTCGCCGGACACATGCGGTAGCGGGGCAACCTGGGTCAAAAATGATGGATGACAGACCGGCCGAGCGGCACGGGGCCGGCGCAGACCACGCCCAGCCCGTGCGGACCGGCTGTCAACTCCTCTCTCTGAATCACCTTTGGTCAGGGGCCCTGGAACGGGCGCGCGCAGCGGGTGGTTCACCTGCCGAGGCTGTTCCAGCCGTCCGGCAGATCACAAGGCGGAGTGGTGCGGCAGCCGACGGGGCCGGCTGTAGGCGGCCCGGAGAATCCCGCTGAGCGCGCGGCAGACGCGAAGCCCCAGTGCGCACAGCCATGAGGTGGACTGGTGCCGTGTTCAGTGCGGTGTCCACGAGGTCGGCGTGGACGTGCTCCTCTCGATGGCGTCAGCGTCGGCTTCGCCGCCCAGCGGGGTGCCGTCGCCGACCGGCCGGTCGATGTCGGCGCGATCACCGGCCCAAGCATGGATGACGACCAGGCCCCGACCGAGTTCGAGGCCGTCATGCGCGAGATCCATGGCGACGGTCCCTGCCAGCCCCGCACCCATCAGCCGGACGGCGGCACCTCCGGGCCCGCGCTCTCCTTGAACGCCCCGCCCGCGCGGAGTCGCCCGACGCTCAGCGTCTCGTCTCGTACCTGGTCAGGATCACGCCGTCGGGAAGCGTCCGCGTCTCCACCAGGTTCAGGTTCACCCAGTTGTCCAGCGCGGTGAAGAACGACGTGCCGCCGCCCACCAGGACGGGCGCGGTGGCCAGTACGTACTCGTCGATCAGCCCTGCCCGCATGGCCGCCCCGGCGAGTGTCGCGCCGGCGATGTCCATCGGGCCGCCGTCCTCGGCCTTGAGCCGGGTGATCTCGGCGACCGCGTCGCCGGTGACCAGACGGGTGTTCCAGTCGACCTTGCCGATCGTCGAGGAGAACACCACCTTCGACATGTCCCGCCAGCGGCGCGCGAACTCGATCTCCGCCGGGGTGGCGTCGGGCTGCTGGTCGCCGGTCGGCCAGTGGGAGCTCATCGTCTGCCACAGCCTGCGCCCGTACAGCGACAGGTCGGTCGCCCGCAACTGGTCGGACCAGAACTGGAACAGCTCGTCGCTCGGCACACTCCAGCCGATGTGGTCGCCGGGCGCGGCGATGTAGCCGTCCAGGCTCAGGTTCATGCCGTAGATCAGTTTTCGCATGGCGCCAGCCTTCCGTACGTCGGTCTCACGTGTACGGACCGGCGCGGCGTGTGAGACTCGTCGGCGCGCGATCTGAGCCCACGGGTAGTCCTTGTGCGCTCGGTGGCTCGGCCGCAGAGTCTGTGTTCCGCCGCGAGGGCGGGGAGTCCCCGCGCGTGGTGGGGGACGTGATCAGCGCGTACCGCGTCGAGTGGACGGCGAAGGTCCCCCCGACATCGTCCGGGCCGTGGCCGGCAACGAGCGGATGGGGAGGCTTGCTCGCTGATCTCCCTGTCCGTGCCCGCCCGCGCGGGAGTAGTCCGGTCAGCCGGTCCTGCCGCTGCTCCTGCCGCCCGTCGCCTCACAGCCCCGGCCCCGGGCGGGGGCTGTGAGGCGACGGGCTTCTGCGGTGACCTCGGCATCGATCTGGTCCACGGTTCTGTCGCCGTATTCGAGGACGCCGTACTCGTCGTCGAGTTCGGCGAGGCGCTCGGTCAGGGGCAGCTCATGTCCGTGGCGCTGGTCAGTCGCCGGTGCGGCGCAGCACCCGCTGGAGACCCATCGCGACCAGGCCGAGCACCGCGCCCTGCGCGGCGTTGAAGACCAGGATGCCGATCGATCCGATGACCGGGACCGCGTCGGCGTCGTCCAGGAACGGTTGCAGGGCCAGATTCAGGATGATCGCGAAGGCGCCGTAGGCCACCCCGGTGAAGAGGAGGGTCGGCACCGGCCTGGGGGTGCGGAGTGCCACCACGGTGCCCACCCAGACCACCGCGATCAGGGCGGTGAACAGCACGGGCCCGACCGGTTTCTCCAGTGGTCCGGAGTCATAGGCGCCGACGATGCTGAGCACCGGCCGGATGAGCCCGAACGCGCCCAGTGCGGCGATCAGTATCCAGGGCAGATTGCGCAGGCTGTTCCGGTGCGTGTCCGTCATGGCCATCGGACGCTCCTTACCGGCGCGCTCGATGGCGCGCCGCTCGATTGCCACCCCCAGTCTAGGCTCTCTACATGTAGACAGTCTAGTTACGATCCCCTTCGTTCACCCGCGCGCCGGCTCTTCAGCCGACCGCGATCCACCTTCGAGTCCCCGCCGCGACCGTGTGGGCCATGGCTCCGGAGCCGGCGCCGCACCGGCACCGACGGTCGCGGTCCGGCCGTCAAGCACGCGTCGAAGGGCGGACACATGTCGGGTCTCGTTGGCTGGATCGACTTCTCGCGGAATCTCTCACTGCAGCGACCGGTCATCACGGCGATGACCGGCTCACTGGCCCACCGGGGACCGGACGGCGAGTCGGTGTGGACCTCGCCGCGCGCCGCACTGGGGCACCGCGCGCTCGTGGTGGAGGACGGCGACGACCGTCAGCCCGTGGTGGCCGAGGAGAACGGCCGGGAGATCGTCCTCTGCTTCGCGGGCGCCCCCGGGGGCCTGGCGCGGCTGCGCGAACGGCTGCGCGGCGCCGGCCGCCCCGTGCCGCCCGAAGCGGCCTCCGCCGAGCTGCTGATGGCGGCGTACCGGCAGTGGCGCACCGAGTTCATCCCCTGGCTGAGCGGACAGTTCGCCCTCGCCGTGTGGGACGGGCGCACCGAGGAACTGGTGCTGGCGCGCGATCAGCTCGGCGGTCAGACGCTCTTCCTCACCGAGACCCCGACCGGCGTGGTCTTCGGCTCCGAGCGCAAGGCCCTGCTGCTCCATCCGGAGGTCCGGCCCGTGGTGGACGCCGCCGGGCTGCGCGAGGTCATCTGCCACGCGGTGCCCACCGGACCGCTCTTCCAGCGGTTCTCCCAGGTGGAGCCCGCGGAGATCGCCGTCTTCAGCCGCGCCGGCTGGAACCGCCGCACCTACTGGAAGCTGGAGACCCGGCCGCACACCGACGACCTGGAGACCACGGTCCGGCGCATCCGCGCCATGCTGGACGAGTCCACCGCCGGCAGCGTGCCGTCCGACCCGTCGCACGCGGCCGTCACCCTCTCCGGCGGAGTGGACTCCTCCGCCGTCACCGCGCTGGTCGCCGGTGAGCTGAAACGCCTCGGCAGGGGGCGGCTGAGCAGCTACACCATCGACTACGCCCACGACGCCTTCCACTCGGACGCCATGCGCACCAGCAGGGACGAGCCGTACGCCCGGATGGTGGCCGACCATGTGGACACGCTGCACCACGTCGTACGGCTGGAGGCCACCGACATCCTCGATCCGGTGGTCCGGCTGTCGATGCTGCGCGCCAAGGACGTGCCCACCCGGATCTACGACATGGACGCCTGGCAGCAGATCTTCCTCCAGCAGGTGGCGGCCGACGGGCACAAGGTGGTGTTCACCGGGCTCGGCTCGGACAACGCCTTCCGGGGCGCCACCTGGTGCAACGACCCCGGCCTGGTGAACTCCGGCACCTTCCCCTGGCTCGCGCTCGCACAGCGGCACGGCGCCGTCAACGGCTTCGGCACCCTGCTCGTCGGCAAGGATCTGCTCGCCGCCCTCGACCTGCCCGCCTACTACGCCGACACCTACGCCGACGCCGTCGCCCCGGTGGAGTACCTCCCCGAGGAGGACGCGGACGCCCGCCGTACCCGTACGGTGGCCCATCTCGTGCTCACCCAGTTCCGCGGCGACTCCTCGATCTTCTCCGCCACCGGGATGCAGGTCCGCTCGCCCATCAACAGCCCCGAGCTGCTCCAATACTGCTACAACATCCCCGCGGCGACGCACCGCCACGGCGACATCGAGAAGGGCCTGCTGCGGGAGGCGATCGCCGGGCTGCTGCCCGAGGAGGTGACCCGCCGGCCGCGCAGCGCCACCCCGATCAGCCACGACCCCGACTACCCGCTGCGGCTCCTGAAGGAGTTCAAGGCGCTGCTGGCCGACCCGCAGGCGCCCGTGCTGCCGCTCACCGACCTGGCCGCCGCCGCCGGACTGGTCGACCAGCCGGGGCGCCTCGCCAAGGACCGGATGGCGCGCGCCGGGGTCGAGTTCATCCTCCAGCTCAATCTGTGGCTGGAGCACTACCGGGTGCGGCTCGCCCTGTGAGCCGCCATGCCAGCCGGAGCGCCGCCGACGGACACCCGAGCCTGTGAGGTCGAACCATGATTAGAGAGAGCCTGCTGGACACCATCGGGCGGACCCCGGTGGTCCGGCTGCGGCGCTGGTCCGTCAACGGGGCGCAGATCCTGGTCAAGCTGGAGGGGGCGAACCCCGGCGGGAGCATCAAGGACCGGTCGGCGCTGGCGATGGTCCTCCAGGCCGAGCGCGACGGACTGCTCGGCCCGGGCGGCACGATCGTGGAGTCGACCTCCGGCAACCTCGGCAAGGCGCTGGCGCTGATCGGGGTGGTCCGCGGCTACCGGGTCATCCTGGTGGTCGACCGCAAGGCGCCCCGGTCCATGCTCGGATACGCCGCCGCGCTCGGCGCCGAGATCCAGGTCATCGAGAACCCCGACGCCCAGGGCTCCATGCAAGGGGCGCGTATCGAGCGGGTCAAGGAACTGGTGAAGGGCATTCCCGGGGCCTTCTGGCCCGACCAGTACGACAATCCGGTCAACCCGCGGGCGCACGAGGAGATCACCGGGCACGAGCTGCTGCGGGACGCCGAGTTCGACACCCTCGTCACGGCGGTCGGCACCGGCGGCCACATCAGCGGCATCTCCACCACCGTCAAGCGCGCCCGTCCGCATGTGGTGACGGTCGGTGTGGACGTCATCGGCTCCTCCACCTTCGGCTACCCGCAGGGCCCCTGGGCGACCCGGGGCATCGGGCTGGGCTGGCAGCCCGGCAATCTCGACCGGGGCGTGGTCGACCGGGTGCACATGGTGGCCGACCACGAGGGGCTCGCCACCTGCCGGCTGCTCGCCCGCACCGAGGGCGTCCTGGTGGGCGAGTCGGCGGGAGCAGCCCTGTTCGGGGCGCTCCACCACGCCCACCACCACCCGGACCGCCGCATCGTGGTGGTGACCGCGGACAGCGGCGCCAATTACCTCGGGGAGACCTTCGATGACGAGTGGCTCTGGTCCCGCGGCCTGTTGCAGACCATCGAGAAGGCCGGCCTGACCTCGCTGGACGCGCTGATCGAGGCGGCCCGCGACCCGGTCTGCCCGGCGGTGCGCGAGGAGGAGGCGCGCCCGGCGGGGGAGCGCGCCCCGTGACCGCCGACCGGCCCCCGCACGGGCGCCCGGAGTCCACGGCCCCCGACCGGCCCCCGGCGTCCACGGCCCCCGACCGGCCCCCGCACGGGCGGGCCGCCCCGACGAGCAGAGGGAGCGCGGAGATGCCCGCCAACCTGGAACGACTGACCGCCCGGATGGACGCGCTGGGGCTGGACGCCGTGGTCGCCACCACCTACGAGAACGTCTACTACCTGACCGGAGTCGCGAGCGTCGCGCTCGAAGTCTTCCCCCACAGCGGCCAGTTCCTCGCCGTGGTCACCCGGGACCGGCCGGAGCGGCTGCGGCTGGTCACCTCGCGCTGCGACGCGGACCAGGCCCTGGACATCCTGCCCGCCCTGGACTCCGCGATCGGCTACGGCACCTTCCACCGCGAGACGGGAGAGGGCGTCCGGTTCACCGAGGAGGAGGCCGCGCTGCGGCGGATCGCCGTCGACGGTCCCGCCCCCGACACCGCGCTGGACGGACTGGTCCGTACGCTGCGCGACGCGGGCCTCGCGGGTGCCCGGATCGCCGTCGACGAGGAGGGGGTGCCGCACGGTTTCCTCCAGGCGCTCGCGGAGGCGGCGCCGGGGGCGGACATCACCGCCGGGGCGGCGGTGCTCCGCTGGACCCGGAAGGTCAAGACGCCCGAGGAGATCCGGCGGCTGGAGGCGGTCGCCGCGCTCACCGAGCGCGGCATCGAGGCGGTCACCGCCATCGCCCGGCCCGGGGTCACCGAACAGGACCTGGTCCGCGAGTTCGAGCGGACCGTGGTCATAGGGGGCGCCCGGCCCAAGTTCACCCTGGTGAAGTTCGGCCGCGACGGCGTCGCGGGCCAGCGGGCCCCGCGGGACCGGCCGCTGCGCCGGGGCGACTCGCTCTGGCTCGACGTCGGGTGCGTCCTGGACGGGTACTGGTCGGACATCGCCCGGCTGTATAGCCTGGGCGAGCCCTCGGAGCGGCTCGCCCTCTGCCACGCGGCCATGGTCGCCGGTGAGGAGCGCGCGCTGGCCGAGGCGCGCCCGGGCATGGCGGGCAAGGAACTGTTCGAGCTGGTGGTGGAGGCCGTGCGCGCGGCCGGCGTACCGCACTACCGGCGCCACCACGTGGGGCACGGCATCGGGGTCGAGATCTACGATCCGGTGCTCATCACCCCTGACAACGACGACCTTCTGGAGGACGGCACAGTGGTCAACTTCGAGACGCCCTACTACGAGTTCGGCCTGGGCGCGGTGCAGGTGGAGGACCCGTTCGTGGTGACCGCCGACGGCAACCGGCTGCTGACCACCCTGGAACGCCGTCTCACGGTGATCGGCTGACATGGCCGCCTCGCATCGGGTGATCGGGAATCCCGCGCTGAGCGGTCTGGAGTGTCTGCGCTGCGGGCGGGTGCTGCCGGTGGCCGACCACCTTGAGGGGTGCCCCTCCTGCGGGGCGGCGGGCACTCCGGCCGGGCTGGTCTGCGTCTATGCCGAGGACGCCGAACAGATCCGCGCGACAGGCGCGGCAGGAGCGGCCGGGACCACCGGCGGCCGGGTGACCCCGGCGCCGGCCGCACTCCGCTCCGGCCGGAGCGGAGTGCGGCTGCCGTACCGGCTGACGCACTCCCTCGGCGAGGGCGGCACCCCGCTGCTGCGCGCCGACGCCCGGCACAGCGGCGCGGACGTGGATCTGCGGCTCAAGTGGGAGGGGGCCAACCCCACCGGCTCGCACAAGGACCGCTTCAGCGCGGTGGCCGTCGCCCGTGCCCTGCACGCCGGGTACGGAGCCCTGGCGGCGGCCTCCTCCGGCAACGCGGGGGTGTCGCTCGCCGCCTACTGCGGCTGGGCCGGGCTCGGCTGCGAGATCGCCGTCACCGATGACACGCCCGCCCGGGTGGTCTCCCTGATGCGCGACCTCGGCGCCTCGGTCGTCTCCTTCCCGTCGGCCGGACAGCGCTGGGAGCACCTCGCCGGGTACCGGGCCTCGGAGACGGTGCTGCCGGTCACCAACTTCTCGCTGCCCCCGGTGGGCAGCAGCCCCTTCGGCATCGAGGGCTACAAGACGGTCGCCGAGGAGATCGTCGCCGATCTCGGCGGCGGGCTGCCCGACTGGGTGGTGGTGCCGGCCTCCCGCGGCGACCTGGTGTGGGGGGTCTTCCTGGGCTTCCGTGAGCTGTGCGGGGAGGGCGCCGTCCCGAGGCTCTGCCTGGTCGAGCCGTTCCCCCGGGTGGCCGCGGTGCTCGACGGCGCCGACCCGCACGGTCACTTCCCCGGGAGCACCACCGCCATGCCCTCACTCGCGGGCAACAACGTGGCGCTCCAGGCGGTGGCGGCCGTACGGCGCTCCGGGGGCCACGCGGTCGTGGTCCACGACGAGGAGGTGCGCGCCGGAACGGAGCGGCTCCGGCGCTCCGGGCTGCCGCTGGAGACAAGTGCCGCCGCCGCCCTGGTGGCCGTCGACCGGGCATGCGCCCAGGGGCGCATCGCACCGGGTTCGCTCGTGGTCGCGCTGGCCACCGCACACGGGTTGAAGGGCATGTAGCCCGGCCTGCCCCGAATGCGGTGCACCCCACGGGTGTCGTGCGCTCGGTGGCGCGGGTGGTCAGTAGCGTATCTCGCCCACCGGAGCACCGGCGCCGGAGGAGACACCGGCCATGTCCTGGCCCGGCGATGTGGTCTCCAGCTCGCCGGCCAGGATGGCCCGCTGGAGCCGCTGGAGTGTGGCCGAGGGGTCCACTCCCAACTCGTCGACCAGGCGCTGGCGCGCCCGCTGGTAGGTTTGCAGCGCCTCGGAGCGGCGGCCCGCCCGGTACAGCGCCACCATCAGCTTGGCCTGGAAGCCCTCGTGGGTCGGCTGGGCGGCCACGAGTTTGATCAGCTCGGCGAGCAGTTCGTGGTGGCGCCCCAGCCGCAGATCCGCGTCGATCCGCAGATCCAGGACGCTCTTGCGGATCTCCTCCAGCCGCAGGGCCTCCGAGAGCAGCACCGGCCCCGGGTTGACGTCCACCATGGCAGGGCCCTGCCAGAGCTCCAGGGCCTCCTGAAGGGTGCGCGCCGCCTCGTGGACCCGGCCCGCGGTGAGCTGGACCCGGCCGCGCTGGGCGAGCCGCTCGAAGACCTGGGAGTCCAGGGCCCCTTCGGGGAGGGTCAGCATGTAGCCGCCGACGAAGGTGCGCAGCGCGCTCTCCGGCCGCAGTCCCGAGCGTTCCGGGGCGATGGCCAGGTCGAGGGATTTGCGCAGTTGGTAGACGTAGGTCTGGAGTGTGGTGGTGACGCTCCTGGGTGGTCTGCTCTCCCACACCTCTTCGATGAGTTGCTCATTGCGAACGACCTGGTTCGCCGATGTGGCCAGCAGCGCCAGAACCCGGCGGGGTTTCGGTGCCGTGGGAGTCATGTTCTTGCCATTCACACGGATCGACAGCGGCCCCAGTAGCCTTACATGCATGTTCCGTACACCTTTGTCTCGGAAACGGTTGTTTGTCGCATGGAGCTGTGCGTGTCAAGCGGGCCTGCCCCCGAGGGGCCGGGGCCACGCTGTTCAGACGCGGGGCGACGGTCCTGCCGCGTGTGGGCCGAGATCGTGAATGCACTGCGGTGACCGTGACACGGCCGATTCGCATGCAAAGCGACAAGCCATTCTGTGCCCCCGTTTTTTATGTGTTCGCGCGCTGTTTCCTGTCTCCTGTAATGGCACCAGGAGGGTTTGATTCGCCATCATGCAGCAGGGGGAATCCGCCGACAAGTAACGGGGGACCCACCAGCCGCAGACAGAACAGTCGTACCGTGGAGAGATGCTGCTCCGCGCGGTGCGCGGGGGGTCCTGCCGCGGAGGGGTCCGCCGCGTGATGGGCGGGCCGCGGGAGACCCGGTGGTGCCCCCGGCGCATCACCCGGTGGTCGGGCGAGCGATGTGCTGTTGGCGCGTCAGCGCAGCTGTGAC
The DNA here is from genome assembly GCF_053594535.1 of Streptomyces sp. NPDC001889. Taxonomy (NCBI): domain Bacteria; kingdom Bacillati; phylum Actinomycetota; class Actinomycetes; order Kitasatosporales; family Streptomycetaceae; genus Streptomyces; species Streptomyces sp. NPDC001889. The sequence goes on along the minus strand of NZ_JBSFER010000017.1, from coordinate 20,889 downwards.
CAGAGCATGTGTTCCTCCGGAGTGGGAGGGACATGCGGGATCAGCCGCTCGGGATGGCCCGGGCCCGGCCCGTCGGGGCCGCCCCCGGGTGCGGGGCCGGCCGGCCCCTGGTCCGGGTCGTGTCGATGGGCGGGTGTCTGCCAGTGGTACTCCAGTGGTACCAGGAATCCGGTGAGGTTGACCGCCATATGCTGTCCACCGACTGACAGGTAGTGCCCGAAAGCGGCAAAAAGGCTTCTCCGCCGCCTTTGCGGTAGCCAACGCCTGCCCATATGTGGACCGTCCCCCTTCGGTACCGTTCTTCTTATGGGAGGGCCCATCCTGTGCGCGGCGGCTCGACTTCTGGTCGAGAAGTGGTGGGGTTCGCACCCGGGCGGCGGCGCACCCGGGCGGTGGGCCGCGGTGGCGGGGCGCCGCCGCCGGTCATGGCCGTGGAGCCGCCCGGCAGGGGCGGCTCCACGGTGCGGGGCGCTGAAATCCGGTCAGTCCTCCACGGCTTCGCGTGTGCGGAGCACCTCGGCGGCGAACACCGCGCCGGCCGCGGTGAGCACCTCGACCAGCCAGCGCAGGTGCGCGTTCTCCTTGCGCAGCCGGACCAGATCCTCCGCGTCGGCGCGCGAGAGGCGCTCGGGCCGCTCGCCGCGCTCGGTCTCGTCGGCGCGTATCCAGGTCCGCAGCGCCTCGGGATGGATGCCCATCTCACGGGCCAGATGGGCGATGGGAGGACGCGGGTCCATGCTCCGCCAGCGGGCGACCGCGTCCGCTCTCAGTTGGTCCGAGTACTTCTTCGGGGGTGCCACGATGTGTCCTCAACGAATCCGCCGGCGCCGTGCGCCGGGCCACGGCCGGCCGCCGGCCCCGGGGGCCCTGCCGCGCCGGGGCGGCGCGGACCCCCGGGGCCGGCGGACCCTCAGGGCTTCTCCAGGGCCAGCCGGGGCAGGCGCTTGTCGAGTCCCCGGGGGAGCCACCAGGCGTACGAGCCGAACAGCTGCATCAGCGCCGGCAGGATCAGACACCGGATGATCACCGCGTCGACGAAGACGGCGACCGCGAGCCCGAGACCGAACTGGGCCAGCATCCGGTCCCCGCTGAGCACAAAGGCCCCGAAGACCACGATCATGATCGCGCCGGCGGCGGTGACCACCCGGCCGGTGGTCGCCATGCCGTGCCGGATGGCCAGCGCCGCGTCATGGCTGCGCTCCCACTCCTCGTGCATCCGGGCGAGCAGGAAGACCTCGTAGTCCATGGAGAGACCGAAGACGATCGCGAAGATCATCACCGGGACGTAGGACTCGATGGGTCCCTCCTGCGCCCCCAGCGCGCCGTTCTGGAAGACCAGGGTCACCACGCCCATGGACACCCCGACGCTGAGCAGGTTCAGTACCGCCGCCTTGACCGGGATCAGCAGCGAGCGGAACACCAGGAGCAGCAGCAGCATCGACAGGCCCACCACCACGATGACGAACAGCGGCAGCCGGTCCGCCACCGCCCCGGAGAAGTCCTGCGTGGCGGCGGTGCTCCCGCCGACCAGGAAGGTGGCGCCGGTCTGCGCCTCCACGGCCGGCAGCACCTCGCCGCGCAGCCGCGTGACCAGCTCGTCGGTGGCCGCGTCCTGAGGCGCCGACGCGGGGAAGACGATGAGCGTCGACAGCCCGTCGCGCGTGCCCTGCGGGAGGGTCGCGGCGACCCCCTCGGTGTCGTCCAGCACCGTCCGCGCCCGCTCGGCCGCGCGCTCGCCGCCGCCCTCCGCGATGACGATCAGCGGGCCGTTGAACCCCGGGCCGAAGCCGTCGGCGAGCAGGTCGTAGGCCTGGCGGGCGGTGGTCTCCGGCGGATGCGTGCCCGCGTCGGCGAACCCCAGCCGCATGTCCAGGGCGGGTGCGCAGAGCGCCACGAGCGCGGCGAGCGGCACCACGGCGGCGAGCCAGGCCCGCCGCTGCACACCGGCCGACCAGCGGCTCCAGAGCTTTCCGTCCGCCGTGCGGCCCTTCGCGGCCCGGCGCCGGATGCCCTTCTCGATCCGGCCCCCGGCGATGGCCAGCAGGGCGGGCAGCAGAGTCAGCGAGGAGACCATGGTCAGCAGGACCGTCAGCGCGACCGCCACCGCCATGCCCTGCATGGAGCCCAGACCGAGGACGACCAGGCCGAGCAGGGCGACGATCACGGTGCACCCCGCGAAGAACACGGTGCGCCCGGCGGTGTCGATGGCCTTCGCCGTCGCCTGCCGCCGGTCCTCGCCGGCGATGAGTTCGCCGCGGAACCGGGAGAACACCAGCAGCGCGTAGTCGATGCCGACGCCCAGGCCGACCAGCATCATCAGCGGTGCCGTGAAGTTGGCGACCGTGGCCACATGGGAGGCGAGCACGGTCAGCCCCAGGGTGGTGCCGACGGCGAAGACGGCGATCACGATGGGCAGCGCCGCGGCGAGGACCGAGCCGAAGAGCAGCACCAGGATCACCAGGGCCGCGAGCATGCCCACGCCCTCGGCTGAACCGCTGTCGCCGCTCTGGGCGGCGCGGATCGGGTCACCCGCCAGCTCCACCCGCAGCCCGTCCGTCTCGGCCTTCTGCGCGGTCTCGATGAGCTTCTCGGCGTCGGCCACGGGGATGTCCTCGGACTGCTTGTCCAGGGAGACCGTGGCGTACCCGATGGTGCCGTCGCGGGAGATCGTGCCGCTGCTCTCGTAGGGGCTGAGCACACCGACGACATGCGGCACCCTGCCGATCTCGTCGAGCATCGACTCGACCCGCGACCGGGTGTCCGCCCCGGCGAGGCCGTCCGGCGCGCGCAGCACGATCTGCACGGGCGAGCCCGCCTGGTCGGGGGCCCGGTCCTTCAGTACGTCCAGGGCCTTCTGGGACTCCGTGCCCGGCAGCCGGAAATCGTTGCGGTAGCTGTCGCCCACCGCCTGCGAACCCACGCTGACCACCACGAGGGCGACGACCCAGACCGCCAGTGCCCACCAGCGCCGTTGGTACGACACGAGGGCGAGGCGCTCGAAGACGCTCGGCCGCTCCTCCCGCGTGGGGTCCGGTGGTGCGGAAGGACCCCGTTCGGACGTTGCCATGGTGGCTCGACCCCCCTGCTCTCCCTGAGTGAATAGGCTGTCTACATGTAGGTTGCCGACCGTAGCACACCATGTAGATTGCCTACATGAAGACTGATGCGCTCAGAGGGCACCTCGACGGGCTGATCCTGGCGGTGCTGGAGAAGGAGCCCCTGCACGGTTACGCCGTGATGCAGGCGATCCAGGTGAGCAGCGGGGGAGCGCTCGAACTGCCCACCGGATCGCTCTACCCGGCCCTGCGCAGACTGGAGAGAGCCGGGTACGTCCAGGGCGAGTGGCGGATGGTCGGCGGGCGCCGCCGCCGCACCTACGAGCTGACCAAGGCGGGCACCCGCGCGCTGGCCACGGAGCGGGCCGAGTGGCGGGACTTCGCCGCGGTGGTGGAGGGCGTGCTGCGCCCGGGCACCGCCCTCGCCTGAGGGCACGGCCCGGGGCCCGCTGTGCCTCCGGGGCGGGGGGCGGGGCTGTGCTCCGGGTTCAGGGTCCGGTCGTGTCGCGCGCCCCAGGAGATACGTTCCGTCCCGCGCGCCGCGCCGCGGCTTCCCGGCGGCCGGCCGTGACCCGGGCGACGGGCGGGCCGGGCGCCGGCCAACGACGGCCCGCGAGCCGGCGCGCGCCCGGCGCGGACCCTACGAGCCGGCGCGCACCCAGCTCAGACAGCGGCGGCCCGCCACTCCGATGCCGGCGAGCGGGACACCCAGCAGCAGCAGCGTGCCCGGCAGCCCGGTGAGGCTCAGCAGGGAGTGCGTGGCCGGGTTGGAGACCGTCATCACCACCCCCAGCACCGCGAAGACGGCGCAGACGGCGAAGGCGAAGAAGCCGGTGACCCGGGTGAGCAGACGCTGGGCACCCAGAAAACGCGCTCCCGTGCCCGTCGCGAAGAGCACCGCGAGCCCCAGGAGGATGGCGATTCCGCCGGACCAGCGGGCCGCCGTGCCGGCCAATTCGTAGCCGTGGCTGCTCTGTCCGCCGGAGCCCTCCCCCGCGAGGAGCTGCGCGACCCGCCACGCCACGGGCTGAAGCAGCATCACGGCGCAGATCAGCACCGCCGTGCGCCGCCCCTGGGCCACGCCCAGCTCGGACTGGTACTCCGCGGCGATGGTCCGTACGGGGCCGAAGTCGGCGACGGCGCTCCGCTCGGCGCTCTCCCGGTCCAGGCCGCTCTCCTCATAGGCGTCCGCCGCGTCGACCAGACCGTCACGGGCCTCGGTGAGCAGGCTGGCCTTGGCCGCCCGGGGGCCGCGCAGCGCCCGGTTCAGCTCGGTGACGTACTGGTCGATCACCCGTCCCCCCTGAGAAGTCCTGGGCCCGTCCGAGAACACGGAAACCTGCGCCAGTATAGGCACCGGAGGGAACGGAGGGAGGAGGGAAGATCCCTGATGTCTCCCTGACTCCGACCAGCCGTTCCCCCCGCCGCCCCGGCCGGTCACGCCGGGGCCGCACCCCGCAGCGCGCCGTCCCCGTCCAGGAGATGGTCGAGCAGCTCGGCCACCGTCGGCCGGTCGAAGACCAGCGTCGCCGTCAGCCGCAGCCCCGTCGCCGCGGTCAGCCGATTGCGCAGCTCCACCCCCGCCAGCGAGTCGAAGCCCATCTCCTTGAACGTCTGCCGGGTGTCGACCCGGTCGTCCGGCGCGTAACCCAGCGACCCCGCCACCTCGCCCAGCACCAGCTCCAGCAGAGCGTCCCTGCGCCGCCCGGCCGGCAGCGCCGCCAGCCGGACCGCCCAGGACGGCCCCGGGGCCTCCTGGTGCGCGGCGGCGGCCCGCCGGACCCGGGGACGGGCCCGCACGAGATCCGCCAGGACCGGGGGGAGACCGGGCCCGCCGGCGAGCGAGCGCAGCGCCGCCCGGTCCCAGCGGACCGGCAGCAGATGGGCGCCGCCCGCGGCCAGAGCGGTGTCGAACAGCGCCAGCGCCTCATCGGCGGCCAGCGCCCGCACACCGGCCCGGCCCATCCGCGCCAGATCGGCGCGGGACAGATGCCCCGTCATCCCGCTGGCCCGGTCCCACAGACCCCAGGCGAGGGAGACACCGGGCAGCCCCGCCGACCGCCGCAGCCGGGCCAGCGCGTCCAGGAACCCGTTGGCGGCGGCGTAGTTGGCCTGCCCGGGGGAGCCCACCGTGGCCACGACGGACGAGAACAGCACAAAGGCCGAGAGCCGCAGATCGCGGGTCAGCTCATGGAGATGCCAGGCCGCGTCAACCTTGGGCCGCAGCACCGCGTCCACCGCCCCGTCGGTCAGCGTCTCCACGGTGGCGTCGTCGAGCACCCCCGCCGCGTGCACCACGGCGGTCAGCGGCCGGTCAGCGGCGATGCCCTCCAGCAGCGCCGCCACCGCCGCCCGGTCCGCCAGATCGCAGGCGGCGAAGGACACCTCCGCCCCCAGCGCGGACAGTTCGGCCGCCAGCTCCGCCGCCCCCTCCGCCGCCGCGCCCCGGCGGCCGGCCAGCAGCAGGCGCCGCACCCCGTGACCGGTGACCAGATGGCGGGCGAGCAGCGCGCCGAGCGTCCCGGTGCCGCCGCTGATGAGCACCGTGCCCCCGGGGTCGAACGAGGGCGGCAGGGTGAGCACGAGCTTCCCGGTGTGCCGGGCGTGCGCCAGGTGCCGCAGCGCCTCCGGGGCCTCCTGGACCGGCCAGGTCCGCACCGGAAGCTCCGTCAGGGCACCCTCCTCGAACAGCTCCAGCACCCGGGCGAGCAGCCGGCCCACCTCGGCCGGCTCCTCCCGCAGCAGGTCGTACACCGTGTACCGGACGTGCGGATGGTCCGCGGCGACCCGCTCCGGGTCGCGGATGTCGGTCTTGCCGATCTCCACCAGCCGCCCGCCGGGACCCAGCAGCCGCAGCGAGGCGTCGACCAGCCCGCCCGTCAGGGAGTTGAGCACCACATCCACCCCGGCGCCGCCGGTCACCCGGCGGAACGCCTCCTCGAAGGCGTCCGAGCGGGAGGAGGCGATGTGGTCGTCGGCCACGCCCTCGGCGCGCAGCGCGGGCCACTTGGCGGGGGAGGCGGTGGCGAAGACCTCGGCGCCCAGATGCCGGGCGAGCCGGATCGCGGCCAGACCGACACCGCCGGCCCCGGCGTGCACCAGGACCCGCTCCCCGGGCCGCACCCGCGCGACCTCCGCCAGCGTCCGGTACGCCGTCGCGAACACCACCGGGACGGTCGCCGCCCGGGTGAACGACCAGCCGTCCGGCACCCGGGCCGTCATCCGGTGGTCGGCGACGGCGACCGGGCCGAAGGCCCCGTGTCTCAGCAGACCCAGCACGGCGTCGCCCGGCGCCAGGCCGCGCACGGCGGAACCGGTCTCCAGCACCACACCCGCGCCTTCGAGCCCCAGACCCTCCTGGCCCGGCACCAGGTCGAGCGCCAGCACCACATCGCGGAAGTTGACGCCCGCCGCCCGGACCGCCACCCGCACCTCGTGCGGGGCCAGCGGACGCGTCGCCCGGTCCCCCTCGACCAGCGCCAGACCGTCCAGGGAGCCCGGGGTCCGCACCTCCAGCGCCCAGCCGGCACCGGACGGCGGCACCAGGGCACCGGGGCCGGGCGCGGGGAGCAGCCGGGGCGCGTGCCAGGCACCGTCCCGCCAGGCCAGTTGCGGCTCACCGGCCGTCAGCGCCGCCTCCAGGGAGGCGTCCCGCGCGTCCGGCTCCACATCGAGCAGGACCAGACGGCCCGGGTGCTCGCTCTGGGCGCTGCGCAGCAGCCCCCACACGGCCGCCCCGGCCACATCGGGGTCCGCGCCGGTCGCGCCGGAGGTCACCACCACCAGACGCGACGAGGCCAGCCGCCCCTCCGCCAGCCACTCCCGCACCAGACCGAGCGCCGACCGGACCGCCTCGTGGACACCGGAGACCGGATCGGCGCCCCCGGCGGGCGGCGGGGCGAGAGCGACCACGGTGCCGGGCACCGCGGCCCCCGCGTCGAGCGCCTCCCGCAGGGCGGCCAGATCGCGGTGGGCCGGGGCCGAGGGCAGCAGAGCCGCCGCCCCGCCCAGCACCGCCCGGCCGCCGTGCCGCTCCGGCTCCCCGCCGCCGGGCACCGCCCTCCAGCCGACCTCGTACAGCGCGTCCGCGCCCCTGGCCCCGGCCGCGCCCAGCGCCGAGCGGCGGATCGGGCGCAGCGTCACCTCCGCCACGGTCAGCACCGGCTGCCCGGCCGGGTCGGTCAGTTCGAGCCGCGCCCGGTGCTCCCCGGTCCGCAGCACCCGTACCCGCACCCGGTCCGCCTCCACGGCGTGCAGCCGCACCCCGGCGAAGGAGAACGGCAGCAGAACGCGGTCGGGGTCGCCGCCCTCCGGCAGCGCGTCGAGGACCAGGGCGTGCAGCGCGGCGTCCAGCAGCGCCGGATGGACCCCGAAGCCGGCCGGCTCGACGCCGTCGGCCAGCGCGACCTCGGCGTACAGCCCTCCGTCGCACCGCCCGGCGGCCCGCATCGCGCGGAACGCGGGCCCGTAGCCGTAGCCCGCCCGCGCCAGCCGTTCGTACGACTCCGGGGGATCGAAGGGCTCGGCCCCGGCGGGCGGCCACACCTCGCCGCCCGGCTCCGTCTCCCGCGCGCCCGCCGGCGCGAGCGCCCCGGACGCGTGGCGGGTCCAGGGGTGTTCGCCGTCCGCCGGGTCACCGGCGCCGGGACGGGAGTGCACGGTGACGGGGCGCCGCCCCGAGCCGTCCGGGCCGCCCACCCCGATCTGCACCCGCACCGCGCCGTCGGCCGGCAGGGCGAGCGGGGCCTCCAGGACCAGATCGTCCAGCCCGAGCCCGCCCAGCTCACCGCCCGCGTGCAGGGCCAACTCCACCAGGAGGGCGCCCGGGAGCAGCACGGTGCCGTTGACGACATGGTCGGCGAGCCAGGGCTGCCCGGCGAGCGAGAGCCGCCCGGTCACCAGCAGCCCGCCGTCCGCCGCGCTCTCCACCGCGACCCCCAGCAGCGGGTGGCCGGCGGGCTCGACCCCGAGCCGGCCGGGCGCGGCGGTGCCCTCCGGTGCCCGCAGCCAGTGGCGCCGCCGCTGGAACGGGTAGACCGGCAGCGCCACGCTCCGCCGCCCGGCGGGCAGCAGCGCCCGCCAGTCGATGTCCGCGCCCCGCACATGTGCCTCGGCCAGCGAGGTCAGCAGCCGGGTCCGGCCGCCGTCGCGCCGGCGCAGGGTGCCCAGGGCGGAGCCCTCCCGGCCCGCCTCGTCCAGGGTGTCCTGGAGGGCGACGGTCAGCACCGGGTGCGGGCTGCACTCGACGAACAGATCGTGTCCCGCCGCGACCAGCGCCCGGGCCGCCTCGTGGAACCGCACCGGGCTGCGCAGGCTGCGGAACCAGTAACGGGCGTCCATGGGGGTGCCGTCGGTCAGCTCCGAACCGGTGAGCGTGGAGTACAGCGGTATCCGGGGCGGCCGGGGCGAGAGGCCCGCCAGCAGCTCCATCACCTCCTCGCGGAGGGCCTCGACATCCGGGGTGTGGGACGAGTAGTCCACGGGGACCACCCGGGCGTGCAGCCCCTCGGCCTCCCAGCCGGACACCAGAGCCGCCAGCTCCTTCGCCGGCCCCGCGACGACCGTCGCGGACGGTCCGTTGACGGCGGCCACCCGCACCGGGACGCCGCTGTCGGCGAGTTCCCGGCGCACCCGCTCGGCGGGCAGCGCGACCGAGGCCATGCCGCCGGTGCCGGCGAGCCGGGTCAGGGCGCGGCTGCGCAGGGCCACCACGCGCGCGGCGTCCTCCACCGAGAGCGCACCGGCGACACAGGCGGCGGCGATCTCGCCCTGGGAGTGGCCGATCACCGCCTCCGGCTCGACCCCGGCCGCCCGCCACACCGCGGCCAGCGCCACCATCACCGCCCACAGGGCCGGCTGCACGACATCGACCCGGTCGAGCGGGGGCGCGTCCCGGCCCCCGGCCAGGACCTCGGTCAGCGACCAGTCCGTGTGGGGGGCGAGGGCCTTCGCGCACTCCTCGATCCGCTCGCGGAAGACCGCGGAGTCCGCCAGCAGTTCCCGGGCCATCCCCTCCCACTGCGAACCCTGGCCGGGGAAGACGAACACGGACCTGGCCGCCCCGGCCCGGCCCCGGACGAGCCCCGGGACCGTCTCACCGCGCGCGAGGGCGGCCACCCGGCCGCTCAGCCCTTCGAGGTCCCCGGCGAGCACCACGGCCCGGTGCTCCAGCAGGGCCCGCCCCGTGGCCAGGGTGTGCGCGACGGCGGCCGGGTCCGGGGGCGCCGCCGTCACCGCTTCGGCCAGCCGCTCCGCCTGCCGGAGCAGAGCGGGCCCGGAGCGGGCGGACAGCGGCCAGGGCAGCACTCCGGCGGGCCCGCTCCCCGGGCCGCCGGACGCGGCGGCATCCGCGCGGTCCTCGGCGGGCGCCTCCGCCAGCAGCAGATGCGCGTTGGTGCCGCTGATGCCGAAGGACGAGACACCGGCGCGCCGCCGCCGTGCGCCGCGCGGCCAGGGGCGGGCGGCGGTCAGCAGCCGCAGCGCGCCGCTCGACCAGTCCACCTCCCGGGTGGGTTCCCCGGCGTGCAGCGTGGGCGGCAACTGCTCGTGGTGGAGCGCCTGGACCATCTTGATGACGCCGCCGACCCCGGCGGCGGCCTGGGTGTGCCCGACGTTCGACTTGAGCGAGCCCAGCCACAGCGGCCGGCCGGCGGGGCGGTCCGGCCCGTAGGCGGCGAGCAGCGCCCGGGCCTCGATCGGGTCGCCGAGCCGGGTGCCGGTGCCGTGCGCCTCGATGGCGTCGATGTCGTGGGGGGAGAGCCCGCCGGATGCCAGCGCGGTACGGATGGCCTGCTCCTGCGCCGGTCCGCTGGGCGCGGTCAGACCGTTGCTCGCCCCGTCCTGCGCGAGGGCGGAGCCCTCGATGACGGCGAGCACCCGGTGCCCGTTGCGGCGGGCGGCGGAGAGGCGCTCCAGCACCAGCACGCCGGAGCCCTCGGCCCACGCGGTGCCGTCGGCCCCGGCGCCGAAGGGCTTGCAGCGGCCGTCGGGCGCGAGCCCGCGCTGACGGCTGAACTCCAGGAACATGCCGGGTCCCGCCATGACGCAGACACCGCCGGCGAGCGCCAGTCCGCACTCGTCGTCCAGCAGCGAGCGGCAGGCCAGATGGATGGCGACCAGGGAGGAGGAGCAGGCGGTGTCGACGGTGACGGCGGGGCCCCGCAGCCCGAGCGTGTAGGCGATGCGGCCGGAGGCCACGCTCACGGTGGTGCCGGAGAGGAGATAGCCCTCCACACCCTCGTCGCCGACACGGTCCAGGGAGGCGTACTCCTGCGCGGTGAGACCGGCGAAGACCCCGGTGGCGCTGCCGCGCAGCCCGTCCGGGGCGATGCCCGCGTGCTCCAGCGCCTCCCAGGCGTTCTCCAGCAGCAGCCGCTGCTGGGGGTCCATGGCCAGGGCCTCGCGCGGGCTGATGCCGAAGAACTCGGCGTCGAACCGGTCGGCGTCGTGGAGGAATCCGCCGTGGCGGACCGCGCTGCGGCCGGGGGCCGGATTCCCCGGGTCCGGGTCGTACAGCTCCTCCAGCGGCCAGCCCCGGTTGACGGGGAAGGGGGAGATGGCGTCGGTGCCGGAGGAGACCAGCCGCCACAGCCCCTCGGGGTCCTCCGCGCCGCCCGGGTAGCGGCAGGCCATGCCGACGATGGCGACGGGCTCGCGCTCCCGGGCCTCGGCGAGCTGCCGCCGGGCGCGGTACAGCTCGGTGGTGGCGCGCTTGAGATAGGTGCGCAGCCGCTCCTCGGTCATCGGTTCCTGGGGCACGGGGGGCTCAGCTCCTCTCCGGTGAGGCGTCGCCGCACTCCCGGTCGATGAGGGCGAAGATTTCGTCATCGCTGGCGGTTCCGATCTTCTCGGTGAGGTCGGTGGGGTCAGGGGCTCCGCCGCCGGTGCCGGTGGCGTCCCCGGTGTCCGCGGGCAGGGCGGCGAGCAGCTCCCGCAGCCCGCCGGCCAGGCGGCGCGCGGTGCCGGGGTCCTGCCGGGCCCCGGTGGCCACGGCGGCGCGCAGCGCCTCCAGGGCTCCCAGCGCGGCGGACGCGGTGTCCGGCTCCGGGCTCGCGGGCGCGGCCGGCAGCAGGGTGAGGAGGTGGCGGGCGAGTTCGGCCGGGGTGGGGCGGTCGAAGACGGCGGTCACCGCGAGGGCGGCCCCGGTGGCCGCCCGGAGGCGCCCGCACAGCTCCACCCCGGTGACCGAGTCGAAGCCGGCGTCCCGGAAGGGACGGTCGGGGTCGATCGCCGCGGGACCGGGGTGGCCGAGCACCGCCGCGGCCTCGTCCCTGACCAGTCGTACGGCCGCCCGCAGCCGCTCCCGTCCGGTCGCGCCGGGGAGGGCGCGCGGCGCGGCGGGCGGCGGGGGGCCCGCCGCTCGTACGGCCGTGTACGGCTGCCGAGGCCCGGCACTGGTCTCCGGTGCGGGGCCGTTCTCCGGCTCCGCGTCCGTGGTGCCGGGAGCGCCCGGCGGCAGCCGGTACCGCTCCCGCTGGAAGGCGTAGGGCGGCAGTTCGACCCGGCGCCGCCCCGCGCCGATGACCGCGCCCCACTCCACCGGCAGACCGGCGGTGTGCAGGGCACCGGCGGCGGCCAGGACGGAGAGGGGTTCGTCGCGGCCCGGCCGCAGCGCGGCGGTCAGCACCGGCGGCGGTGGTCCCTCGTCATCGGCGGGCGGCAGCGACCCGGCCGCCAGGGTGGTCAGGGTCGCGTCGGGGCCCAGCTCCAGGAAGGCGCCCGTGCCCCGGGCGAGCAGGGTGCGCACCCCGTCGGCGAAGCGGACGGTGGCCCGCAGATGCGCCGTCCAGTACTCGGGTGAGCACAGCTCGTCCGAGGTCGCCAGGCGCCCGGTCACATGGGACACCACCGGCAGCGTCGGCGGCCGGTACGCCAGCCGCCCCGCGATCCGACGGAACTCCGCCAGCAGCGGGTCCATATGAGGGGAGTGGAAGGCATGGCGGGTGCGCAGCCGCCGGGTCCGGCGGCCCCGCTCCGACCAGTGCCCCGCGATCCGCTCCACGGCCGCCGCGTCCCCCGAGACGACCACGGACGCGGGGGAGTTGACGGCGGCGATGTCCACCGTCCCGGGCAGGCCCCCGGGCATCCCGCGGACCTCCTCCTCGGCCGCCTCCACGGCGATCATGGCGCCGTCCCCGCCGGCCCAATGCATCAGCCGGCCGCGCGCGGCGACCAGCGCGGTGGCGTCCGCCGTGGAGAGCACTCCGGCGGCGTGGGCGGCGGTCAGCTCGCCCAGCGAGTGCCCGGCGAGCACCCCGGGCACCACACCCCACGACCCCAGGAGCCGCAGCAGCGCCGTCTCCAGGGTGAACAGCGCCGGCTGGGCGTAGTCGGTCCGCCGCAGCAGCTCCGCCGCCCCGGTGTCCCCGGCGGGGGCGAACATCAGCGCGCGCAGCGGCTGTTCCAGTACGGCGTCGAAGTGGCCGCACAGCTCGTCCACCGCCCGCGCGAACTCCGGGAAGGCGGTGTACAGCCCGTGCCCCGCCCCGGGGCGCGCCCCGCCCTGGCCGGCGAAGAGCACCGCGAGTTCAGGGGGCGGGGAGCCGGACCTGCCCCGTACCAGCCGGTGGTGGGACCGGCCCTCCGCGAGCGCCGCCAGCGCGTCCAGGGGCGCCGTGGCGCCCTCGCCCACCACCACCGCGCGGTGCTCGTGGTGGGAGCGGGCGGTGGCGAGGGTGTGCCCGATGTCGGCGGACGCCGCGCCGGGGTGCCGGCCGAGGTGTCGGCGCAGCGCCCTGGCCTGGGCGCGCAGCGCGGGTTCGGAGCGGGCCGAGAGGGGCCAGGGGACGGCGGCCGGAGCCGGGCCGCCCGTCCGTTCGTCCGTCTGTTCGCCGGGGCGCTCCGGCGGCTCGGCCAGCAGAAGGTGGCAGTTGGTGCCGCCCATACCGAACGACGACACCCCGGCCACCAGCCGCTCCTCCGGCAGCGGCCAGTCGCCGTACTCCGTCTGGACGCGCAGCCCCAGCCGCTCCAGGGGGATACCGGGGGGCGCGGCGGTGAAGTTGAGGCTGGGCACGAGCCGTCGGTGGCGCAGGCACAGGGCCGTCTTGAGCAGGCCCACGAGACCGGCCGCGCCCTCCAGATGACCCACGTTGGTCTTGGCCGAGCCCACCCGGAGGACGCTCTCCCGTCCGGCACCCGGGGAGCCGAACACGGCGCCCAGGGCGGCGGCCTCCACCGGGTCGCCGACACGGGTGCCGGTGCCGTGCAGTTCGACGTACTGGACGCGGGACGGGGCGACGCCCGCCCGCAGACAGGCCCGGCGCAGCACCTCCTCCTGGGTGGCGCGGCCGGGCACCGTCAGCGCCTCCGTACCGCCGTCGCTGCCCATGGCCCCGCCCAGGATCACGCAGTGGACGCGGTCGCCGTCGGCCAGCGCCCGGCCCAGTGGCTTGAGCACCACCAGGGCGCCGCCCTCACCGCGCGCGTAGCCGTCCGCCCGGGTGTCGAAGGTGTGGCAGCGCCCGGCCGGGGAGAGCCCGCCGAAGCGCGCCGTGGCATGCCAGGTGCCGGGGGCCAGCAGCAGATTGACCCCGCCGGCCAGGGCGGTGCCCGCCTCGCCGCGCCGCAGCGCCTCGCAGGCCAGATGGACGCCGACCAGAGCCGACGACTGCCCGGTGTCCACGGTGAGGCTGGGGCCGCGCAGATCCAGGGCATGGCTGATCCGGTTGGCGAGCACGCCGCGCTGCGTGCCCTGGAGGGTGTGCGGGGTCATGGCGGCCGGGCCCCGGAGGTGTGTCAGCTGGGCCCAGTCGTCGGCCATGGCGCCGATGAACACCCCGGTGTCCGAGGAGCGCAGGGTGCCGGGGACGATCCAGGCGTCCTCCAGCGCCTCCCAGGCCAGTTCCAGCAGCAGCCGCTGCTGGGGGTCCATGGCCGCCGCCTCACGGGGGGCGATACCGAAGAACGCGGCGTCGAATCCGGCCACATCGTCCAGGAAGCCGCCGTGCGGCACCCCGCCCGGCCCCCCGGCCGCGCCGAGGCCGCCGAGGCCGGCGAGGCCGGCGGCACGGTCCGGCGGCGCGGGCCGCACCGCGTCCCGCCCGGCGGACAGCATCTCCCAGAAGGCGCCGGGCCCGGGGGCGCCGGGCAGCCTGCAGGCCATGCCGACCACCGCGATCGAGTCGTCCGCGGCATCACCGGCGGATGTGCTGCTCATACGAGATGTCCTCCCGGTCGTCTCGGTGGGCCCCCGATCCTGGGCCGGGGTTTTGGAGTCCGGCTCGAAGACCGTTGGTCCGCCCGTACGGAGGAGGGGTGCCCTCCGGGCGGGTGGTGGTGGTGGTGGTGGGCGCGGGGCGCCCGAGGTGGTGTGCGGGGTCAGGGGGTGTTGCCCGGGGACCGGTTGCCGGGGTGGTGGTGTCCTCGCGGGTGGGGTGCGCTTACGGGGGGGCCGGGGCGCGGTCGTCTGGATCGTGGTGTCTCCACGGGTGGGGCGTGCTTCCGGGCAGGTGATCCCCGGAAGGGGTGTGCGGGGTCCGGGGGTGTTGCCCGGGGACTGGCTGCCGGGGTGGTGGTGTCCTCGCGGGTGGGGTGCGGTGGGGGCCCCGGCGGGTGAATCCCGGGCGGGCGCGGGGCCTCCGTCGGTCGCGGGGGCGAGGACACCGCCCCGGCGGTGGGCACGGTCAGAGGGAGGCGTGGGCGAGCAGACGGCGTCTGACGGAGACGAGGGTCCGCTCCGGGGAAGGGTCCGCACCCGGTGCGCGCCAGCCCACGAAACCGTCCGGGCGCAGCAGCACCGCGCCCGCCCGGGTGACGCCGAAGGCCTCGTACCAGGTACGGCCGGCCCCGGGCTCCGGCTCCACGAGTTCCACGAGGTCCTCGCCGATCCGCAGGGTCTCGATCCCGGCCCGTCGCGCGGCGGCCTGCCACGCGCCGGCCTCGGCGCCCGCCAGCAGCAGCAGATCGCGGCCCGCCAGGTCGACCGTGGAGACCCTGCGGTCCCCGCGGCGCAGCCACAGATGCGGGGCACGGGTGCCGGGAGCGCCGGACAGGCTGCCCGGGTCGGCGAACTCCCGCCCCTCGGCGGCGGGTTCCGGCGCGCCCTCCTCCTCCACCACGGCGGCCGAGCGGTAGCGGTAGCCGAACATCACCCCGAGCGGGTCCACGAGGGCGCTCCGCTGCCCGGCGTCGGCGAAACCGGCACGGGCGGCCAGCCGCAGCGCCGCCTGGGCCATGGTCGCCCGCGCCACCGGGCGCCGCTCGGCGTCGTAGGTGTCCAGCAGGGCGGGCCCGGCCCGCCCGTCCAGTACCTGGGCCAGCTTCCAGGCCAGGTTGTGGGCGTCCTGGATGCCGGTGTTGGCGCCGTAGCCGCCCACGGGCGGGATCACATGCGCGGCATCGCCGGCGAGAAGGACCCGGCCCTCGGCGAACCGTTCGGCGGTGAGCGCCGCCATCTCCCAGGGCAGCGCGCTGACGATGGTGACGGGCAGCTCGGGATCGCCGACCGCGGCGCGCACCAGGGCGGTGCACCGCTCGGTGGTGAACGCCTCCACCGGGTCCCGGTCCGGCCGGTGGGTGACGATGAGGGTCCCCTGCCGCAGGGTGTCGTCGTGCCCGAGCACACCGTCCACCTCGGAGTTGTCGATCCGGCAGATGGCGAAGCGCCGCCCGCGCAGCGCTCTCTCCAGGTCGGCGCGGAAGACGATGCTGAACTGGTGCCGCAGGGTGCCACGCCCCCGCCGGGCGATGCCCAGCCGCTCCCGCAGCGGGCTGTGGGCGCCGTCCGCCGCGATCACGTACCGCGCGCGGAGCCGCTCGCCCGCACCGCTCGCCACATCGCGCAGGGTGGCGTCCACACCGTCGGCGTCCTGCGTGAGGCCGGTGAGTTCGGTGTGGAAGCGCAGCTCCCCGCTGAGCCGGCGGGCGTGACGCAGCAGGATGGGCTCGATACGGTCCTGGCTCAGCGACAGGACGCGGGCGACCGGGCTGATCCCGGAGACATCCGCCGGCTCGGGTATCCGGGAGACGGATCGCTCCCGCCCGGTGAGCGACTCGACGGTGCCGTTGAGGACATGACCGGCGAAGCCCGCCGCCTCGCGCAGCAGATCCCCGGTGACTCCGCCGGTGGAGAGCAGTTCCAGGGTGCGCGGGTACAGACCCCACGCGCGGGGGTGGACGGAGGTGCCGGGGTGCCGTTCCACCAGGGTGTGCGGCACCCCCTGCCAGGACAGGAAGAGCGAGGTCGACAGGCCGACCAGCCCGCCGCCCACGATGAGCACCGGGGTGGTGCCGGGCGGGTTGTCGTCGTACATGAGGGCCCCTTCCACGAGCGCCGGAAGGCGGTAGCGTGGCAGGGGCCCGTGCAGAACGGCTCGAACCCGTCTGGGGTTCCGGCGGCCGGTGCCGCCCCCGTCCGTCAGACCACGCGCAGGTTGGCCATCATCCCCATGTCCTCGTGCTCCAGGTTGTGGCAGTGGAAGACGTACCGTCCGCGGTAGCCGGTGAAGCGCGCGATGACCTCGATCTCCTTGCCGGACGCCAGATCGACGGTGTCCTTCCAGCCCGCGTCGTACGCTCCGGGGCCCCGGCCGTTGCGGCTGAGGACCTGGAAGTGGGCGAGGTGCAGATGGACGGGGTGGAAGGCGTCGCCGTCGAACTTCCATATCTCGGTGGAGCCCAGCTTCGGCAGGGCGTCGTCGCGGCCGGCGTCGAAGACCTTCCCGTTGATGTCCCAGCCGTCGTCGCCGCGCTGGTTGAAGTGGAAGGTGCGGGTGACGGACGCGTCGGAGCGGCTCAGCGGTTCGAACGCGGCGAGGGTCGCGGGGACACGGCTGCTGTCGCGCGCCCTGCGGACCACATGGAACTGCATGACCTTCCCGGCGCCGCCCTCGCCCAGCTCGTTCCTCAGGGTGACCTTGGTGCCGACCGGGTACCGGGAGAAGTCCACCACCACGTCGAAGCGCTCGGCCGGGGCGAACTGGATCTCGCTGTGCCGCACGGGTGCGCCGAGCAGCCCGGCGTCACTGCCCACCTGCACGAAGGCGGGGCCCGATTGCGGGCCCGGGTCGAGGGAGAGCCGGTAGCGGCGGGCGTTGGAGGCGTTGAGCAGCCGGAACCGGTAGCGGGCGGCGCTGACCTCCAGTACCGGCCAGGGCGCTCCGTTGACCAGGACGACATCGCCGAGCACCCCCTCCATGAACTCCTCCGTCACCCCGTGCTCGCCCTTGAGGCTCGGGTCCTTGGCGGGGTACGTGAACGAGCCGTCCTCGGCGAACGCCCGATCGCAGATCATCAGCGGGATGTCGCGCTCGTCCCGGGGCAGCGGCAGACTGTCCTCCTCGTCGTCGTGGACGAGATGGAAGCCGGCGAGCCCGCGGTACACCTGGGGGCCGGTGAAGTCCATGCGGTGGTCGTGGTACCAGAGCGTGGCGGCGGGCTGGTCCCCCGGGTAGTGGTACTCGCGGGTGCCCCGCGAGACATCGCCGCCGTGGGTGTGGCCGCTCCAGCCGCCGGCGGGCAGGACCAGGTCGGTGGGGTAGCCGTCGTGTTCCGCGGTGACCTTGGCGCCGTGCAGATGGACCACGGTCGGCACGTCGAGTTCATTGGTGTGCCGGACGACGATCTTCCGGTTCCGCCGGGTGACGAGGGTGGGCCCGGGGAAGAGCCCGTTGTACCCCCATATCTCGGTCCTCAGGCCCGGCAGTATCTCCACCAGGGCTGCCTTCTGGACGATGTCGTAGTGGTCGACACCGCCCTCGGTACGGGACGGTTTCAGTACGGGGGGCAGCGGCAGCGGCGCCTTGAACGCCTCGGGGGCTCGGCGGACGCTCTTCACCGGCGCGCCGGTCGAACCCTGTGTGTCGCCGGAGCAGCCCGCCAGGGCGGAGGCCAGGGGCAGGGCGACGGCGGCGCCTCCCGTGGCCCGGAAGAACTGGCGGCGGTTCAGGGGCATGGCTTCCTCCCGGTGCGGTGGTCGGTCGCCCGCCGGGTGCGGCCCGGCGGCGGATGCGCGCCGGGGGAACGCGGCAGAGCGCGGCCGTGCACGGCGGACGTGGACTACAGATAGGCAGACTACATGTAGGCAGCGTTGCTAAGAGGCCCGCGCGGGCGGTACGGCGCTCCCCGCGGGCGCGTCGAGCCGGCGGCGCAGCAGGCGCGCCGACACCGTCAGCGCGACCCCCGCCAGCAGCCCCAGCGAGGCGAGCAGCAGGTGGTAGACCGGATCGGGCACCACATCGACCAGCCGCCCCACCTGCCCTCCGACCGCCGCTCCGACCGCCGCGAACAGCCAGAACAGACCCAGCATCCGGCCGGTGAAACCCGGCGGGGCCACCTCCGCCGACAGACTCAGACCGATCGGCCCCACCGCCAACTCCCCGCACACCAGCAGCAGATACACCCCCAGCAGCCACAGCGGGGACACCGGACCCCGCCCGGCCGCCGACGCGGCGCCCGCCATCAGCACAAACGCGCCCCCGCCCAGCAGCAGCCCGCCCGCGAACTTGGCCGGCGCCCCGACCCGCCGTCCGAGGCGTATCCACAGCGCCGCCGCGACCGGCGAGAGCAGCAGCAGAAAGAGCGGCTGTGCCGACTGGAACCAGCCCGCCGGCACCGTGAAGCCGCCCACCACCCGGTCCACCGCCTCCTGCGCGAACAGATTGAGCAGCAGCGGCCCCTGGGCGAAGAGCAGCCAGAAGACCGACGAGGCCAGCAGCATCCACCGCAGCGCCCGCAGCCGCCCCCGGTGCGCCGGACCGATCCCCGGGGCCCGCAGCAGCCTCCGGTAGTACACCGCCGGCACCACCAGCACGGTCAGACCCGCCAGCATCAGCACCTGCCGTACCGTCAGCAGGCCGGCCACCGAGGCCGAACCCACCACCAGGGCGGGCAGCCCGCCGATGAGCGCCGCCCGGACCAGCAGCCGCCGTGCCTCGGCGGGCGGCAGCGGACGGTCCGGCGCCAGCCCGATCCCACCGAAGGAGGACCAGCCCGCCCCGTAGCAGACCAGGCCGATGACCATGCCCAGCGCCGCCGCGCCGAAGCCGAGGTGCCAGCTCACGCGCTCACCCAGGAACGCGGTGACCAGCGGCGCCACCAGCGCGCTGACCTGGATGCTCATATAGAACACCGAGAACGCCGCCTCGCGCCGCTCCGGCCGGCCGTCGTACATCCGGCCCACCATCGACGCCATGCCCGGCTTGACGAGACCGCTGCCCGCCGCCACCAGCCCGAGCCCCGGGTAGAGCCATCCGGTGGCCGGCACCGCCAGCAGCAGATGGCCCGCGGTGATGAGAATCCCCCCGTGGAGCGTGGCGCGGCGGGCCCCGAACACCCGGTCCACCAGCCAGCCGCCGGGCAGCGCCGAGAGGAAGACCAGCGACATGTAGAGCCCCGACAGCGCCGCCGCGTCGCCCTCCGCCATCCCCAGACCGCCGTCCCCGGGGTCGGCGACCAGATAGAGGAAGAGGATCGCCAGCATGCCGTAGAAGCTGAACCGCTCCCACATGTCCACGATGAAGAGTGTGACGAACCAGCGCGGCCGGCCCCGGAGCCCGTTCCCGCCGGGGGAGCCCGGTGCGTCCGGTGCGTCCGGTGCACGGGGTGTGTGCGGGGTGTGCGGGGTGTGCGGGGTGTTCAACGCGCCGGGTGTGTCCGGGGTGTTCATCGGCCGTCTCCCGCCGGCTCCGGGCGGCGCAGTATCTCCACCACGGCGCAGGACCAGGTGAAACCCCCGCCCACCCCGGCCAGCAGACAGAGCTGCCCCGGCCGCAGCGCACCCGAGTCCAGCAGTTCCCCGAGGCCCGCGATCTGGTCACCGGCGCCCAGATGCCCGACGTGCCGGCCCCACGACCAGGTGGTGCGCTCGGGATCGATGCCCAGCGGGGTGAGGAAGTGGGCGTTCAGCCGGGGGCGGCCCAGATGGGGGAGGACGAACCAGTCCACGTCCCGCTGCTCCACCCCCGCCTCCGACAGAGCGCGCTTGAACGCCTCGCGCTGCCCGGCGTCGATCCGGGCCAGTACGGCGTCCAGCCCCAGACGCGCGGTGAAGTCCCGGCGCGGCGGCTCCAGATCGACCGGGCTGCGGACGGCGAACGGGACGCCACCGACGGGGTCGTCGCCCCGGTGCATGCCCTCCAGGCCCGGGTCCGCGTGGGAGACCAGGCTCCGCACCCGGGCGAAGCCGCCGTGGCGCGAGAGCACCACGGCGGTCCCGCCGTCGCCGTAGGCCGTGCCCGCGTCGCTGTGCCAGCGGTCGAAGCCCGGCGCGCAGAACCGGTCCCCGGTGGTGACCAGGGCCTGGCCCCGGCCGGGATCGCCGCGCAGGACACCGGCCGCCAGCTCCAGGGCGGCCATCCCGCCGTTGGACATCTGCCGCACCTCCACGGCCGGGCAGGTGCCGCCGACGGCCTCCCGCTGCACGGCGGAGGCCGCCGCCCAGACGTCGTGGCCCTGGTAGTAGACGGCCGCGTGCAGGACCAGACCGATGTCGGCGGGGGCCGAGCCGGACTGACGCAGCGCGGCCCGGGCCGCCCGCGCGGCCATCCGCGGCCCGGAATCACCCGGTGATACGCACACGGACGCGAACTCGGTGCGCCACAGGGCCCGTCGCCGGCACAGCCCCGCCGCCTCGGCCCGCTCCACGGTCATCGCCGGTGGCAGCCAGCGGCCGAGCCCGGCGATGTACAGGCTGGTGAAGCTCACAGTGGTGTTCTCCTCTCGGGTGACGTCGACACCCGGGGCGCCGACTCACACGCTCCGGTACGGCCCCGGGCCGGCGCGGGGAGTCCGGCTCCCCGCCCCCGCGCACTCCGCTCCCGTACGGCATCGCCGTGCGCTGCCTGCTCGCGTTCGCTCTGGCCATCGTGTCCACGATCACCGTGCAGGCGAAGCC